>JAPYWT010000193.1 GCA_028276215.1 Thermoflexus sp.
AGAGGGGAGGGGGTGGCGGCGCAGCCGCCGGGGGTGGGGTGAGGGCGGCGAAGGCCGACCACTGGCCGCAGGCCCAAAAAAGTGACTTCCAGTCACCGCCTGAATAAGCGACATCGGAGGACCCCGATGCTTCCCAACCTGCGTGCCTATCACCGTCCGACAACTCTGGACGAAGCGGTCCGGCTGATCCGGCCCCCCGCCGTTGTGCCGCTGGGTGGGGGGACGGTTCTGCTCCCCGCCCGCGACCCGGCTGTGGAGGAAGTCGTGGACCTGAGCGGGTTGGGCCTGACCTACATCCGGGCCGGAGCGGACGGAATCCGCATCGGCGCCACGACGCCCCTCCAGCACCTGCTGGAATCCCCCCCGCTGGCCGACCTGACCGGGGGCCACATTGGCCCGGTGCTCCGCCTGACCGCCTCCCGTAACCTGCGCGGCCAGGCCACGGTCGGCGGGACGGTGGCATCCGGCGGGCCGGAGAACCCGTTTCTGGTCCTCCTGCTGGCCCTGGATGCCGGACTGACGGTTTATCAGCCCGAAGCGTCGTCTCTCTCGCTGGCGGCGTTTCTGGAGGACCGGGACGGCCTTCTGCGACGGGGAGCCCTGATCGCCGGGTTGTTCATCCCGACCCCCCGCGCATCCTACGGACTGGGGTTCGCCCACGTGGGCCGCACGCCCCGGGACCGGCCCATCGTCTGCGCGGCGGCGTTCCTGCACCTGGACGGGGGAGTCTGCCGGGAGGTCCGGCTGGCCCTGGGCGGGGTGGCGGAGCACCCCCTGCGCGCCCGGGACGCGGAGGCGTTCCTCCAGGGCCGCCCGCCGACGCCGGAGAACATCCAGGAGGCCGCCAGCCGGGCCGCCGCTCCCCTGAACCCGCCCGGCGACTTTCGCGGCAGCAGCGAGTACCGCCGGGCAATGGCAGAGGTCCTGGCCCGCCGCGCATTATCGCAGGCCGCAGGCCTGTAGGGGCGACCCTCGCGGTTGCCCCTGGGGCAGGGGCAAGCCCAGGGCAGGGGCAAGCCCTGCCCCTACGGCGGTTACCCCCCGGGGCAGGTTGTAGGGGCGACCCTTGCGGTCGCCCCCAATGGGGCAGGGGCATTCGGGGCAGGGGCAAGCCCTGCCCCTACACAACGGGAATGACGAATGACGATGGATAGGCCACGCGTCGTCTTTATGGGCAGTCCCGCCTTCGCCGTCCCTGCGCTGGAGGCGCTGGCGGGGACGTATCCCGTCGTCGGTGTGGTCACCCAGCCGGACCGGCCCGCCGGACGGGGCTCCCGCCTCCGCCCCCCGCCGGTCAAGGTGACGGCAGAACGCCTGGGCCTGCCCGTCTTTCAGCCCGAAAAGGTCGCCGCACCCGACGCGCTGGAGCACCTGCGCGCCTGGGCACCGGACGTTATCATCGTCGCGGCCTTCGGGCAGATTCTCCCCCCGGAACTCCTCTCCCTTCCGCCCCACGGCTGCCTTAACCTCCACGCTTCGCTGCTCCCCCGCTGGCGGGGCGCGGCCCCCATCGCTGCCGCCATCCTGGCCGGGGATACGGTCACCGGGGTCACGCTGATGCAGATGGACGAGGGGGTGGATACGGGGCCCATCCTGGCCCGGCGGGAGGAACCCATCCGTCCCGACGATACGACCGGCAGCCTCACCGAACGGCTGGCCCGCGTGGCGGCGGAATTGCTGATGGAGGTCCTGCCGGACTACCTGGCCGGGAAGGTCCGACCGGTCCCTCAACCAGAGGAGGGTGTCACCCACTGCCGCCCGTTAAAGAAGGCGGACGGGCGTCTGGACTGGACCCGTCCGGCGACGGAACTGGAGCGGCAGGTGCGGGCGGTGACCCCGTGGCCGGGGGCGTTCACTTTCTGGCAGGGGCAGATGGTGAAGGTCCTGCGGGCCGCTCCCCTTCCCAATTGGTCCGGGCCGGAGCCGCCAGGGACGGTTGTCCCGTTGGGGGAGGGGGCCGCCGTCGTCGCCGGTCAGGGGGCGCTGCAACTCCTGGAGGTGCAGATGGCGGGGAAGAACCCGCTGCCCATAGAGGCCTTTCTGAGGGGGCGGCGGAATTTTATCGGAGCCGTGCTGACGTAGAGGCAGGCCTTGCGCCTGCCCCTGAACAGGGGCGACCGCAGGGGTCGCCCCCACCGGGTAACGTGCCAGGCACTTTCCGAAGTGCCTGGCACGTTCGTTATGTGGATGTGGGGGCCGGGCAGAGCGCCGGGCGGGGCACCCGCATCCACTGGGTCAGCCCCAGGCAGGCCAGCGCGATGAGGATGCCCGCCCCAAAGGTGTACTGCGGCCCCACCGTCTCCCAGATCAATCCTCCCACAATCGGGATGACCACCGCCGCCACGTGGTTGAAGGTCTGCCCCAGCGCGACGTTGGGTGTGATCTCCCCCCGATCCAGCGCAATCTTCTGGAAGTAGCAGTCCAGCGCGAAGGAGAAGTTGAAGAGGACGTTATCAGCCACGAAGAGGCCCAGCAGGATCAGCAGCGCCGGGGTGGCCGGAAGGGCCGGGAAGAGGAGCCATGACCCGATGCGGAGCGCCGGAATGGGGAGGACGGTCGCTGCCAGGGCCGGTATCTGGGGAACCCAGAGGTAGCCCATGAAAATCAGCGCCAGCAGGGCGAAGTTGACCGTCAACACGGACCGTTCGCCGAAGCGGGCAACGACCTTCCCGAAGGCCTGGTTCAGGTAGGTGCCCATCAGGCTGTTGATGAGGTAAAGGAGGGTGATGACCTGGGCAGAGACCCGGTACTCCCGCACCAGCAGGTAGACGGCGAAGGTGGTGAAGATGTGGCGACGGCTGCCGAAGAGGACCTGCAGGGTGTAGTAGAGCCAGTAGCGGCGGCGCAGGGGGGCCGGGCGGCGGGCACGCCGGGCGGGGGCCGGGGGCGTGCGGAAGAACAGGAGGAGCAGGGCACACGCGATGACGACGGCCCCCGCTAACTGGAACAGATTCCGGTATCCCCACCGGCCCAGCGTCCCGAAGATGAGCAGGGTGCCTATGACCGACGCCGCCGCGCTCAAACTGTTCAGCCGGCCCAGGACGCGCGGTGCCTCCTCCTGCCCCACCGTCATCAAGACCAGAGAAGAGTTGGCGGGCATGAAGAAGTGGAAGCCGGTGCTCATCAGCAACGCCGCCGCCACCAGTGCGGGGAACCCGTGAACCTGCGCCGTCAGCAGGATTCCCACCCCCATCAGGGTCAGGGAGAGGTGGGCCAGACGGAACTCCGTCAGCGCCAGGGCCAGGAACCCCGCCAGGAATCCCAGCAGGCCGGGGACTTCCCGAATGGCGTGGACCAGCCCAATCTGGGCGGCGTTGACGCCGATTTCCTCCACCGCGAAGTTGTTGAAGGTGGACTCCCAGATGCGGTACCCCAGGGTCCAGACAAAGTAGCCGAGGGCGACGGTGATGAGGAGGGAGCGGTAGCGGGTCATAGGGTTGTTGTACCGCCTTTCGCCGGTTTTCAGCGCGATTTGATGTACTGGCCGGTCATCGCATCGTAGACGTCGTAGTGGGCCTCCGACGTGTAGGCGATCCAGAGGACCGGGTGGTTCGCCAATTCCGCATCCACACCGGCCAAATCTGCATTGGTCCTCAGTTCCAGGTCTACGGGCGGATGCTGGAACGGAATTTCGGTGGAATCCACCCAGCCGGTCAGGGCAAACGACGGGAGCCCGCTGAAGGCCGTGACGTGGTCCTTCAGCATTGTGGCGCCGGAACCGGCCCGTACGCAGAAAACAGAAGCGACCTCTGCGGCCTCCGGAGGTGCTTTGAAAATCACCACCCAGTGCTCCAGCCGACCGTCACTGCTGAAGCCCTTGTCATCTTCAACATTGAAGGGAGAGCACTCCTCCCCGGCGTACCGGGAATAGCGGGCGACGAAGACCAGCGTCGCGTTCTCCTTCCAGTCGGCGTTCAGGGCCGCATAGGCCTGCTGGACGGCCTCTTTGGCGCTGAGCCAGCCCTGGTGGGAGGCGGGGGCACCGGATTCCGCCCCGGACGGCGGAGCGCCCGCTGGACGCGAGGGCTCAGCCGGTTGGGAGGATGAGCAGGCAGCCACCATCAGGGCCAGTGCAGTCAACAGAATGGCGAGCAAGAAGCGTTTGGAGTACATGGGATTTTCTCCTTCCTGAAAAGATGATATTGACTACCACTCCATCAGCAACGCGGCCAGCAGGGCGGCCCGTTCGGTCAGACTGGGGATGAAGATGTACTCGTCCACGCTGTGGGCGCCGTCGCCCAGCGCGCCCAGGCCGTCCAGCGTGGGGATGCCCATCGCGGCGGTGAAGTTGGCGTCGGAGGCGCCGCCGGTGCCGTCGGCGGTGAGGGTCAGGCCCAGACCGGCGGCAATCTCCTGCGCCCGCCAGAAGGGCTCCAGGGTGACGGGGGAGGCCTCCATCGGCGGGCGGCTCATCCCGCCTTCCACCACCAGCCGGGCGCCGGGGAGGACAGGCTGAAGCGCGGCAATGGCCGCCGAAATCCGCTCCCACTCCGCCATCGTCTTCACCCGCACGTCCACCCGGACCTGCGCTCGGTCGGGGACGATGTTGGCGCGGGTGCCGCCTTCTATCCGGCCCACGTTGACGGTGGTGCCGGCCCCGTAGTCGGTCATCCCCTGCAGGCGCAGGACCTGGTGGGCCAGTTCCTCTATGGCGTTGACCCCCTTCTCGTGGTCCGCGCCGGCGTGGGCGGCCCGCCCCAGCGCGGTGACCGTGTACCGGCCCGTCCCCTTTCGCCATACCTTCAGCGCGCCGTCGGGGCGGGCGGGCTCCACGCAGAAGACCACCCGCGCCCGGGCGGCCTCCGCCTCAATCAGCGGACGGGAGGAGGGGCTCCCTACCTCCTCGTCGGAGTTGAAGAGGACGGTCACCGGGTGGCGGGGGGCCAGACCCAGGGCCCGCAGTCCCTCCAGCGCGGCCAGGATGATCGCCGCGCTGGCCTTGTCGTCGTAGACGCCGGGGCCGAAGGCCCGCTCCCCCTCCACCCGCCAGGGCCGCTCCGCCAGCGTCCCCACGGGCCAGACGGTATCCAGGTGGCAGAGGAGGAGGAAGCCACCCGCGCCGTCGCCCCAGCGGGCCAGCAGGTGGTCTCCCCAGCGCTCCTGGGGGAGGACGGTCACTTCGGCGCCCGCGGCGCGGGCCCGTTCGGCCACGAAGCGGGCCACCCGGTCCACGGCGGCCTTGTCGGTGCTGGGGGATTCCATCTCTACCAGTTGGCGCAGGAAGTCCAGCGCGGCATCGGCCCGCCGGGCGAAGAAATCGCGGAAGAGACGAACGTCGGTCATCATTCCTCCGGCGGTTTTTTCTCACACAAAGACACGAAGGCACAAAGATTTTTTTAATTTTTATCTCTGTGTCTC
>JAPYWT010000194.1 GCA_028276215.1 Thermoflexus sp.
CCACAGGCGTCAGCCGCTCCAGAACCCCCGCGTCCCGGAGCGTGTCCATAATCCGTTCCAGGCGGCGGGCGTTCTCCGGATGGCCGGGCTGGTTATGCTCCAGATAGACCGGGTGATACACGTAACCGGTCGCCACCGGGCACCTCCTCGGGGGAAATCTCACACAAAGACACAAAGACACAAAGGTTTCTTTTTCGTAATTACCTACCCTGAATCGTTTGCAGATAATGTGGCGTAGGCTTTAGCCTGCGAATGCAGGCCTGGCGGCCTGCGCCACAGGAGGCATGCCTTCGCCGTATCTTTGATGGCGCTTGCCCAGAGGCCCCCCTGGCAGGTAGTTACCGTCAGGGGGCAGCCCATTTTTTCTAACCCCTAACCCCTGACCACTAACCGCTGAACTTTGTGTCTTTGTGTGAGGATATTTTAGCCCAATGAGGCGGTCTGTCAAATGCCGCCGGGCGACGGTTCCCGGTCCGTGCCGATGAAGCAGGTGGGGTCGGCCGCCATGTAGTCCCCGGTCAGCGCCAGCGCGCGGCCGCGGCAGCCGCCGCAAATCCCGTTGTACCGGCACCGACCACATTTGCCCTTCAGCCGCGTCTCCCGATGGCGCAGGTCCTGAAACACCGGGGAGTTCTCCCAGATTTCGCGGAACGGCTGCTCCCGCACGTTCCCGCAATGGACATCCACGAAGGGGCATGGCCAGACGTCGCCGTTGGGCTTGATGTAGACGAACCCCCGTCCGGCGGAGCATCCGTGGAAGAGGGGACGGGCCAGGTGGAGCCAGAGGCCGTCCTTCAATCCCCGCCGCTCCAGGAGATGCGGCCAGTACTGGGGACCGGCGACCGGCTCCACGATGGGGTGAATCGTCCGCTGTTTTTCGGCCAGAAACCGCAGCAACCGCTCGTTTTCGGTCAGGTCCAGGGATGCGGCCGCGATCTCCTGGCCCCGTCCTACAGGGACCAGTTGGTAGAGGAGCATGATGCTGGAGCCCAGTTCGTCGGCCAGGACTAACAGTTCGTCCAGCAGGTCTATGTTGTACTTCATCGCGGTCACGTTGATCTGGAGCAGGATGCCGGCCCGGCGCAGGGCGCGCATCCCCTCTATGGCCCGCTGGTACGCCCGGGCGGAGCCGCGCACGAAGTCGTGGACCTGCTCAGTGGGGGCATCCAGGCTGACGGCGGCCCCGACCACCCCGACCCGCCGCAGGTCGCGGGCCACCTCGTCGTCAATGAGGGTGGCGTTGGTGGCGATGACGTTGGCAAAGCCGACCCGCCGGGAGTAGTCCATGAGTTCAAAGACGTCCCGCCGGACCAGCGGCTCACCCCCGGTGTAGACCAGCATCCGGAACTCGTCCACGTCCGCCAGGTCGTCTATGAACCGCTTCGCCTCGGCGGTGGTCAACTCATCGGGGGCGGGGCGTCCGCCGGAGGCATGGCAGTGGATGCAGTGGAGATTGCAGGCCGCGGTGACCTCCCATGCGGGGTGGGCCGGGAAGCCGATGCACCCCATGCCGATGGCGCCCGCAGCCACGGGCATGGAACGGACGCTCTCTCGGGCCAGCCAGTAGGGCAGGTACCGCCACCCGACCAGCAGACCGAAGTAGAGGGTGCTGGCCCCCTGCCGCAGGAGCAGCGTGGGGGGCCAGAAGAAGGGCTTGACCTTTCGTTTCGGGAGCATAAGAAATTCTTATCCACGAAGGACACGAAGGGCACGAAAAGTGCGAAAAGAAAACCGTAACTATTCAGGCTTCCTCACCCCACCCCCGCCGCCTGCGGCGGCAGCGGCGAAGCCGCTGGGGGAGGGGTGAGAAAACCTTTGTGTCCTTCGTGTCCTTCGTGGTTTTATACAAGAAAGCCCAGGATGTAGGCCAGGGTGGTGCCCAGGTTGACGGCGATGTTCAGCCCGCAGGCCGCTTCCAGGCGGCGGGGGTGGCGGTAGACTCCGCGCAACACGGCCACCACCAGTCCCACCGAGAGCAGGCAGACCGGCCCGTAGAAGAGCAGGGTGCGGATGGGCACCCCCGCCATAACCGAACCGAACATCCCCAGCCAGCCCACCGCGTGCACCGCCGCAAACAGGACGGCGCCCCGCTCGGGCCCCAGGCGGACCAGCAGGTTGCGCTTCCCGGTCGCCCGGTCGGCCTCGTAATCGGGGTACTCGTTCAGCAGGATAACGTTGAAGATGGTGGCCGCGATGGGGATGCTGACCCAGTGGACCAGCGGGTCCACCCGCCCGACCGGCAGATAGTAGGCCACCGCGACCGGCAGCCAGCCGTAGCAGAAAGCGATCCAGATCTCACCGATGCCAGTGGCGGCCCAGCGGAGCGGCGGGACGGAGTAGAAGAAACCGCCGATCATCCCGATGACGCCCAGGGGAATGGTCCAGGGGCCGGTTCGGTAGCCCAGCCAGATGACCAGTCCCACGATTCCGGCCAGGACCAGGGCAACGATGCTCCCGATCAGGGGGACCCGGCGGTCCACGGCGCCGGTCGGCAGGACGCCCGACCCACCGGCGAAGCGGTTGGGGTTCACCCGGCGGGAGATGCGGTCTCCCTCGTAGTCAAAGTACTCCCCGGCCAGGTAGGTGCTGAGCATAATCAACACCACGGCGAGGGTACCCCAGCCCCAGAGGGCCCAGTGGAAGGTGCCGGTCTCCCGATACGCCATAACGGCCCCCAGTGCGAAGGGCAGGACGCCCACGGTATGGAAGGGAGGCCGGGCCAGCGTGATCCAACTTTTGATTTTCTGGACTCCGGAGAAGGTTGTGGCAGTCATATACCTCAGCCAATCCCTCAGATTTATGGATTACCAGCGATGGTGGACGTAGGGACGGATGAGAGTATCTTCGTGTCTCATCTTTGTGTCTCTGTGTCTTTGTGTGGGATAAGAGAAGCCCGCCGACCGTTCTCCGACGGTTGGCGGGCCTCGTGGTGGCGTCCCGTCACCAGGGCACGCCATTCCCCTGGCTACCAGTACCCCCGCCGCGACTTGAACGCGGGCCACCGGCTCCGGAGGCCGGTGCTCTATCCTGCTGAGCTACGGGGGCCTTTGTACTTCACTTATACCACACTTTGCCCTTTTGCGCAAGTCGCCTGCGTGCCCGCCGATTGCTCTTTTCGGCAATCTGTAGTATATTTGAATTCGCTGCAAAAACTCACCGCAGAGGCGCCGAGAGCGCAGAGTTCTACTTCAGCATAACCTCTGCGTACTCTGCGTCTCGGCGGTGAAATGACCTCTTTGCAGTGGACTCGTATCTCAATCTGGACGACAGGCCCGGTTGGGTGTTCTGTGGTCCGTGGTCTGTGGTCCGTGGTCTGTCGTCTGTGGTCTGTGGTCTGTGGTCTGTCGTCTGTGGTCTGTGGTCTGTGGTCTGTCGTCTGTGGTCTGTGGTCTGTCGTCCGCCGTCCGTGAGGGGGGACCGATGAACCTGGAGCAACTCCTCCGGTGGATTGCCGAGCATAAAGATGCCCTGACCTTGCTCTTCGGGAGCGGCGTATTGGTCGCCCTGCTGACGGCTCTGTACAAACTCATCCGCTGGCTCCTCACGGTGCGGCGGGAGCGACAGCGCGGGGCCCCCGAATCCCCCTTCCGCGTCTTCCCGCCCGGCAGCCAACTGCTCCCCGAAGTGATGCCCGACCCCCGCAACACCCCCCTGAGCGATTACAACATCCCCTACGTGGAGCGGGTACCGGGGCGCAGCGTGCGCCGGGAAATGGAGGACCTCCTGCGGGAGCGGGGCGCCTTGCTGGTCCTCGGCAAGAGCGGCATCGGCAAGACCCGCGAGGCCGTCCACCTGGCCCAGATGCTGAACGACGAGGGCTGGACGGTGCTCTACCTGCGGCCGGACGCGTGGCTGGACGCCCCCTCCCGGCCGCTGGACGGCGTCCCTGCCCGCAAACTCCTGCTCCTCCTGGACAACCTGAACGCCCACTGCTACCGTGCCCGCCGCGAAGTCAGCCCGCGCGCCGACTCCCTGGCCATGCCGCTCCACGAACCCTTCCAGAAACGCCTGCTCCGGACCCTGGAGGCCCTGGAGACCTTCTACGGGCGGGGCGAAATCCGGGTCCTGGCCACCGCGCGGGACGAGCGGGTTCCCGAACGGGAGGGCGAGCCCGCCGAGTGGGACAAACTGGAGTGGGAGCGCTACCCCGACCTGTGGGGGCGGTTCGCCCTCTACGAGGTGCCCGAACCGGACCCGGAGGTGGCGGCGCGCCTGTTGGAGACGCTGGGGGAGGCCGCGGGTGTATGCGTGGAGGAGGCCGGGACCATTGCCTGCCGCAACGACGGCACCCTGCGCAACCTGGTGGAGAACCTGGACATGGCGGCCAACCCGGAGCGCGGCCTGCCCGCGCTGACCCCCAAGACCTTTCGGGACACCCTGCGCGGCACCTGGGCGGAGCGGTACCGGCGGGCCCTGGCGCACTATCCGGAGGCGAAGTACCTCTACTGGGCGGCAGCGCTGCTGCGGCGCTACGGCTTCCCCCTGGAACGCCGCACCGCCCTGCCCATGGCCCAGGACCTGCTGCCGGAGTGGAACCCGTGGGTCCGGTGGGCGCGCCTGCCGCGCGCCCTGCGGGACCTGGAGCGGCGGGAAGCCCTCTACACCCCGCGCGACGGCCAACTGGAGGCCGCCGGTCCGCCGGAGGCCGACGAAACCGCGGTGGTTCGCTCCCTCATCCGCCTGGGCGAGCAACACCGCCTGGCCGACGCGCTGCACAACCTGGCCCGCAAACTGATGCAGCCCGAGGGCGCGCCCTCGGCCATCCACCACCCCGATGCCGCGCGCATTCTGCAAAAGGTGACGGCCTGGCAGCCGGAGAACCCCGCGGCCTGGTATCACCTGGGCGTGGCCTATGCTCTTGCTGGGCAGCACGAACAAGCCATCCAGGCTTTCCAAAAGGCCATCGCCCTGGACCCCAAATTCGCCACCCCCTGGAACGGCCTGGGCAACGTCTACTCCAACTTGGGCCACTATGTTGAAGCCATCCAGGCCTACCAGCAGGCCATCGCCCTGGACCCCAAATTCGCCACCCCCTGGAACAACCTGGGCAACGTCTATACCGCCCTGGGCCGCTATGAGGAGGCCATCCAGGCCTACCGGCAGGCCATCGCCCTGGACCCCAAATCCGCCTACCCCTGGAACAACCTGGGCAACGTCTACCGAGACCTGGGCCGCTATGAGGAGGCCATCCAGGCCTACCGGCAGGCCATCGTCCTGGACCCCAGACTTGCTGTCCCCTGGAGCGGCCTGGGCATCGTCTACGCCGCCCTGGGCCGTTATGATGACGCCATCCAGGCCTGCCGGCAGGCCATCGCCCTGGCCCCCAAATTCGCCCTCCC
>JAPYWT010000195.1 GCA_028276215.1 Thermoflexus sp.
CGGGGCTTTGCCAACCTGCGCCGTTTCTCCTGGGAGCGGTGCGCCCGCACCGTCCTGCAGGTGATGGAAGGACTGCTGGAGGAGAACTGATGCCCACTTCCCCGGCCCTCCGCATCCTGGGCATCCCCATTCACGACGTCACGCTGGACGAGGCGGTGGAGCAGGCCGCCGCGTGGGTGAAGGAAGGCCGCGCCCACCAGATGGCGACCGTCAACCCGGAATTCGTGATGGCGGCGCGACGGGACCCGGCCTTCCGGGCTGTGCTGGAGGGGGCGGACCTCTGCCTGCCCGATGGGGTTGGCATCACCCTGGCGGCCCGCTATCTGGGCCGTCCCCTGCGGGAACGGGTGGCCGGTGTAGATTTGGTGGAAGCACTGGCCGCCCGCGCGGCCCGGGATGGGTGGCGGGTCTTTTTCCTCGGCGCCGCCCCCGGCGTGGCGGACCGGGCTGCCTCTCTCCTGGCGGCCCGCTATCCCGGCCTGACCGTCGCCGGGACCCACGCGGGCAGCCCCCGCCGGGAGGAGGAAGACGACATCGTCCGGCGGGTACGGGAGGCCAGGGCCGATGTCCTGCTGGTGGCCTACGGTGCTCCGGCCCAGGACCTCTGGCTGGCCCGCAACCTGGCCCGGACCGGAGCGAAAGTAGGAGTCGGAGTGGGTGGGGCCTTTGATTACATCGCGGGCGTCGTCCCCCGCGCGCCCCGCTGGATGCGCCGGGTCGGGCTGGAGTGGCTGTATCGGCTGATCCGCCAGCCCTGGCGCTGGCGACGCCAGCGAGTGCTCCCCCTGTACGCACTTCTTGTCCTGCTCTCTAAAGTCACCCGATGAAGCAGGAATCCTTTGACACCAGCGCAATCCTGTGGCATAATGAAGCCAGATACCACTTTACCCGTCCACTTTCACCAGAATAAGGAGGAACCCATGGCCTTCAAATTCCCATCGGACGAGTGGATCAAGGAACTGGCCCGCCAACTGAACGCCAGCGAGGCCTACGAGAAGTCGGCGAAGGACTGGGAAGGGGACTTCGTCTTCGTGGTGGAGCCGGACGAGGCCTACCCGAACACTGCCTACCTCTTCCTGGGCCTCTACCACGGCAAGAGCACCGACGCCGCGATGATCGGCAGCGAGACGGAGCGCCCGGCGGAGTTCATCATCCGCGCCCCCTTCAGCACCTGGCGACAGGTCATTGAGGGGAAACTGGACCCCATCCAGGGGATGATGACCCGCAAACTGAAACTCCAGGGCAACATGATGAAGGTCATGCGCTACCCCAAGGCGGCCAAAGAGATTGTCTCCTGCTGCGCGCAGGTGCCGACGGACTGGGGATAGACACGCCATTTGGGAGGGAACATGGCCGTTATCCGACCGTTTCGCGGAGTCCGGTATAACCTGCAGCGAATCGGTGACCTCTCCAGCGTCATCACCCAGCCCTACGACCGCATCCACGACGCGGAGCAGGCCCGCTACTACGAACTGAGCCCCTACAACTTCGTCCGCATCATTCTGGGGAAACGGAGCCCCCACGACTCCGAGACGGACAACGTCTACACCCGCGCCCGCTGCTACGGCCAGACCTGGCTGGCGGAGGGGATCCTGGTGCGGGATGAGCGCCCCTGCCTCTACGTTCTGGAACAGACCTTTACCACGCCCGACGGGCAGACCCGCACCCGTCGTGGCCTGGCGGCGGCCCTCCAACTGACCCCCTTTGAGGAAGGGACCATCCTCCCCCATGAGCGCACGCTCAGCGGCCCCAAAGTGGACCGTCTCAACCTGACCCGCGCCACGGCGTTCGCCTGGGAGCACATCTTCATCCTCTACCCGGATGAGAGCAACCGGGTCAACGGCATCCTGCAACCGTACCTGGAGGCCCATCCGCCGGTGGTGGCCCGGGAGATGGTCATTGAGACAGCGGTGGAGCAGCGGTTCTGGGCCGTGGACGACCCCGCCGTCATCGGGGCGGTGGTGGAGGAGATGGCCCCGAAGCGGAACCTCATCATCGCCGACGGGCACCATCGCTACGAGACGATGCTCAATTACCGGGAGGAGATGCGCCGCCAGCACCCGGACGCCCCCGCCGACGCCGCCTTCAACTTCACCCTGGTCACCCTGGTCAGCATGAGCGACCCCGGACTGGTCATCCTCCCCACCCACCGGCTGGTCCACTCCTACGGGCGGATGAGCGGGAAGGAGGCGCTGGAGCGGGCCCGGGAGTACTTTGACGTGATGCCTATGGCCGACCGGGCGGCCATGGAGCGGGCCCTGCGGGAGGCGGACCCTCTCCATCCCCGCTTCGGCTTCTACGACGGCGCCTACGCGGTGCTGACCCTGCGCGACCCGTCGGTCCTGGAGCGCATCCTCCCCGACCGCGCCCCCGACTGGCGGCTGCTGGACGTCAGCGTCCTGCACGAACTCTTCATTGAGCGGGTGCTGGGAATTGACAAAGGGGCCGTGGAGCGGAAGGAGAATCTGGACTATCTGCGGGACCCCAACCCGGGCTACCGGGCAGTGGACGAAGGGAAAGCCGAGTTCCTGATTGTGATGAACCCGACGCGGATGGAGCAGGTGCGCGCCTGCACCGCGGCCGGGGAGAAGATGCCCCAGAAGTCCACGGATTTCTACCCCAAGGTCATCAGCGGGCTGGTGATGATGCCCATCGGGGTGGAGGAGCGACTGTAAGTTTTGCGGCGGCGGCCGAAGGCCGCCGCCGCAAAACTCCGCCTCCCCAACACCCTCGCCGGCGCTGTAGCGCAGGATTTATCCTGCCCAATGCCCCTCCCGCCACCCCTCTTAACCCCTGGGGCATTACTCCCGCTTGCCCCTCCCCCTTCTCCCCTCCCCGCTGCCGCTGTGCGGCGCGGGGAGGGGGAATTGAGAAGGGTTTGAGGCGGGCGGCTTCGCCGCCGCAACGAAAAATAATCTTCTTTGTCATCTCCGCCCCGAGCGGAGAATGGAAACCACCAGCCACAACCCCAGCAAACTCGCCAGGGCGAATCCCAGGATGACCAGCGCGGTGATGAGGCCGCCCCGTTCGGCCAGATGAAAGGCCGGCACCAGCAACGCCAGCCCGACAATCAGCGCCGCCAGCAGAATACTGAGGGCCAGCCGGTTCGCCAGCCGGTCCAGGTAGACCAGCGCCCGCCCCAACTCCTGATGCCGCAGACTGACCTCCAACTCCCCCCGCTCCGCCCGCGTCAGCAACTGCATGCCGGTCCGGGGGAGCATATCCAGCAACTGCGCCCAGTCCCCCATCCCACGAATCAGCGAGGGCATCCAGGCACGTGGGGAGGCCATCTCCCGCATGAACCGCTGCACATAGGGCCGGGAGACGGCGAACATATCAAAATCGGGCACCAGTTTCAGCCCCACCCCCTCCATCATCGCCAGCGTCTTGCCCAGGAGCCAGAGTTCGGAGGGAAGCCGCAGGTGGTGGCGGAAGGCGATGGGCATCGCCTCCTCCACCATGTCCCGCGCCCGGATGGCCTTCAGCGGCAGACCAGCGTACTTGCGCAACAGCCGCCCGATGTCATGCTGCAGCCCCATCCGGTCCACCGCCCCACCGACCACGCCCATCCGGATCAACTGGTCCACCACCGCCTCCTCGTCCAACTGGATCGCGGCCACGTAGAGGCGGACCAGGTCGGTGCGCGTGCGGCGGCTGAGATACCCCACCATCCCGAAGTCCATCGCCCCGATGACTTCCCCGGGCATGACGAAGAAGTTGCCCGGATGGGGGTCGGCGTGAAAGAACCCGTCCTCCAGGACCTCTTTGATGACCATCCGGGCTGCGTGGAGGCCGATGCGGTAGCGGTCGTATCCGGCCGCGTCCAGCGCGGCGATGTCGTCTATCTTGATGCCGCGAATCCGCTCCATCACCAGCACCCGGCGGGTAGTGTACTCCCAGTAGACCTTCGGGATGTAAAGGTACGGCTCGTCGGCGAAATTGGCCCGGAACCGGTCGGCATTGTGCCCCTCGCGGTAGAAATCCAGTTCCGCCCGCAGGGTGGCGGCGAATTCCTCCACGATGCCCGGCAGGTCGTAGAGTTCTCCCAGGGGAGTACGCGTCTGCAGAAGGCGCGCCACGTCCGCCAGAATGTCCAGGTCCACGTTAATGGTCGCCTCTATGTTGGGGCGCTGGACCTTGACGACGACCTCCGCGCCGTCGGGTAGGGTGGCCGCGTGGACCTGGGCCAGCGACGCGGCGGCAATGGGTTCGGGGTCCAGCGTGGCAAATACCTCCTCCACCGGTGCTCCCAGTTCGGCCTCCAGTTGGGCTCGTACCGGTTCCCAGGGCTCCGGGGGGACGGTATCCTGGAGTCTGGCCAGTTCGGCGATATAGGCAGGCGGGAGGAGGTCGGGGCGGGTGCTCAGCACCTGTCCCAGTTTGACGAAGGTGGGGCCCAGTTCTTCCAGCGCCATCCGCAGCCGCTGGGGAGGGCCCAGGGAGGGACGTCGGCGGAGCGCACGGGCCAGGGGGAAAACCGGGGCCGCGCCCAGCAGGTCCAGCAGTTCACCAAAGCCATGGCGCGCCAGAATCTGGGCAATCTGCTGGAAGCGCCGCAGATGGCGCACGCCCCGAATGGGTAAGATCGTCATGGAGATAGCGTACTGCGGTTGTGAATACCGTTAGCGGAGCAATTCCTTCAGCCGGGGGAGAGCAGCACGGGCGGCCTCCTCTCCCGCCGCAATCACCTCCGCCGCGCGGGTCAGGCCGGTGAGGACGGTGACGCCCGCGGGGATGGCGGGGCGGATCAGCAGGTCGGGGCGGGCCTCCTCCAGACTCCGCCGGTTCACGTCCCGCATCATCACCGCCAGCGACCGCCAGAGGACGTCCGCCATCTCCGCCAGACTGTCCGGGATGAAGGGGCGGCGCTTCAGTTCCTCCGTCAGGGAGACCAGGGAGGTCTCGTCGGTGGAGATGTCCACCGCAACCACCCGCTCCGCGCCCATCCGACGCGCCACGTCGGCGGGGAGGTTGTCCAGGAGGCCCCCGTCCACCAGAAGTTGCCCGTCCCGCTCCACCGGACCGATTAGCCCCGGGAGAGCCGTCGTCGCCCGCACGGCATCCACCACACGGCCTTCGTTCAGCACCACTTTCTGACCGCTGTTCAGGTCCACGGCGACGACGGCCAGAGGGATGCGCAGTTGGTCAAAGGTGAGGTCGTCCAGGAAGGATTCCAGGTACTCCGCCACTTTCTGGGCGGAGAGGATGCCGCGAAAGGGAAGGGCCCGGTTGAGGAAGGGGAGCAGGCGACGGGGTGAGGCCATCCGCAGCGCTTCCTCCTCCATCTGCTGCGGAGAGACGCCGGCCGCGTAAAGGGCACCGATGA
>JAPYWT010000196.1 GCA_028276215.1 Thermoflexus sp.
CGGGAGAGGGCGCTTCCAGCGCCCTTCGCAACCTCAGCCAGGCCGTTTACGGCCTGGCCCACCGGGCTCCCGACGATTTTGGGACACACCCCACATCTGGGACAAACTTGACAGAATTTTCCAATTGTGGTATAACTGGCGTAGTTATTAGGCTAACCACTAAAGGCGTGTTCAACGGGGGGCCTTTTTGATGGAAAATGACCCGATAGAGAAACTGATAGCGTTGGGCTTTTCGGAATATGAGGCCAAGGCCTACGTCGCCCTGTTGCGGGAAAACCCGGTTACCGGCTACCAACTCTCCAAACTCTCCGGCGTTCCCCGTTCTATGATTTACGAGGTGGTGGGCAAACTGATCGCGCGCGGCGCGGCGATGAGCCTCCGACAAGAGGGAGTGGTCCGCTACGCGCCCGTCCCGCCGGAGGAGTTTCTGGACCAACTCCATCGGGAGCACGAGGCCCTGATTACGGCCCTTCAGCGGGATCTCTCCTCCCTAACCGCCGCCCCCGACCTGGAATATGTCTGGAACATAGAGGGGCGGGAGAACATCCTCGCCAAAGCGGAGGAGATGGTCCGCCAGGCCGGACGGGAGATTTACCTCTCCCTCACGCCGGCCACTTTCCCTCAACTCCGCCCTGCTCTGCTGGAGGCCATCCGCAGGGGCATCCGGGTGGTGGTCTACTCGCCGGAGCCGCTGGACCTGCCCGGCGGTCAGGTGGTCATCGCTCCGGTATCCGAAGAGGCCCAGGAGCGGGTGGAGGGCCTCTGGCTGATCCTGGTGATAGACCAGAAAGAGGTCCTCATCGGGGAGCAACTGGGCGCCCTCCAGGCGCGGGCGTCCTGGACCAGCAGCCCGCTCCTGGTCTTCATCGCCGAACATCACCTCCGCACCGACCCGTATCTCCCGCGGATTCTGGTCTGCCTGGGGGACCGGGCCGGGGAAATCATCCGCGAGGAGGACCGGGAACTCTTCGCGCGGGCGATGGAGAGTCATATAGCGGAGTAGGGAGTAAGGAGTAGGGAGTAGGGGGGATAGGGAGTAGGGGGGATAGGGAGTAGGGGGGATGGTGCTGCGGAATCTGTTCCGGCGCAGAGGGCGGACGGTCCTCACCCTGTTTGGGATTGCCATCGGGGTGGCGGCGATTGTCGCGCTGGGGGCTGTGGCGGGGGCGCTGCGGGAGGGCTTCGCCTCTATGACGCGCGGCCCGGAGGCCGACTTCGTCGTCACCCAGGCGGGGGCCCTCACCGCGATTCTGGGGAGCATAGACCAGGCCGTCGCCGACGACCTGCGGGCCATGCCGGAGGTCGCCGCAGTGGACGGCATGGTCTTCGCCAACTCCATTCTGGACGACGGCTCGTATCTCTTCTGCTTCGGCTACGACCCCAGCGGCTTCTCCATCCGCCGGTTCCGCATCGTGGCGGGGGAGCGGCTGGACCAGGCCTCCGCGCGGCGGGGGCGGCCCATCCTGCTGGGCCGTCAGGCCGCCGAACGGCTCCACCGCAAAGTGGGCGACGTGCTCTACATCGGTCAGGTTCCCTTCCGCGTCGTCGGCCTCTACGAGACGGGGAGCAGCCTGGAAGACAGCGCCGCTGTCGTCTCTCTGGAGGACGCCCAGACGCTGACGCTTCAGCCGCGCCGAGTCACCGTTCTGCACGTCAAACTGCGCGACCCCGCGCTGGCCGACGCGTTCCGCGCGCGGGTGGCCCGCCGCTTCCCCGACCTGACAGCCATCGCTTCGGAGGACTTTGCCGACCAGGAGTACATGGTGCGCGTTGTGGACGCGATGGCGATGGCGGTCGCCGGGCTGGCGGTCGTCATCGGTGGGGTGGGGATGACCAACACGCTCTTCATGTCCGTCTTTGAACGGACGACGGAAATCGGCGTCCTGCGGGCGCTGGGGTGGCGGCGCCGCCGGGTGCTGGGGATGATTCTGCGGGAGTCGCTCCTGCTGGGGGTTTTGGGGGGGCCTCTGCGGGACGGCGATGGGCGTCCTGCTGGGAGTGGGGGTGACCCGGATGCCGGGGATTGCCCAGGCCTTCACGCCGGTTTTCCAGCCGGGGCTCTTCCTGCAGGCGGCGGTGGTCTCGCTGGTGGCGGGCGCCCTGGGCGGCCTCTACCCGGCCTGGCGGGCCACCCGGATGCGTCCGGCGGAAGCGCTGAGGTATGAATGAGGGAATGACCAATGACGGAATGACCAAATGACCAATGAGCAAATGACCAATGACGGAATGACCAATGAGCAAATGACCAATGACAGAATGAGCAATAACAGAGTGACTCAATCACTGTACTGGGCCTTCGTCACCGGTCTTTGGTCCCTCGGCCTGGCCCGCTATCTGGGTGAGGCCCTTTACCTGCGCCCCTTCTTTGACTCCCCCCTGGCGGTATGCGGGCTGGCGCTGGTCGGTATGGCGGCTGGATGGGTCCTTGGACATGCCATTCCATCCAGTCCCGACCGGACCGGGAGTTGGGTAGGGTTGCTGCTCCCCCTGCTCTACCTGCTGGCCCCTCGGCCCGACCCGCTGATGGGGCTGGTACTTCTCGCGGGAGGAGCATGTCTGACCCTGCTGATCGCCAGCCCGTTCATCAGAAAGCACAGTGCTCTCCTCCTGGCCGTCGCCGTTTTCGTGCTCTACCTGCGGACCATCGGACAGGCAGTAGGAGAGGCTGACACATTTGAGTTTCAGGTCGTCGCCCCTACACTGGGAATTGCCCATCCCACCGGCTACCCCCTCTACATCCTTCTGGGCAGATTATTCTCTCTATTGCCCCTGGGGACGGTAGCCTGGCGGGTGAACCTGACCTCCGCTGTCTTCGGGACCGGGGCGGTGCTGCTCCTGTACAGGCTCCTGGGACATCCATGGTGGATGCCCTCCCCTCAGGGAAATCTGAACACGCCGGACAGGGCCAGGGGAAAGGCAGGGTACGCTGAAACTGAATTGATGCGGCCGATTGCTCTTCTATCCGCTTTGGCCCTTGCCTTCTCCCGTGTTCTCTGGTCCCAGGCAGTGGTAGCAGAGGTGTATGGGCTGAACCTTCTCTTCGTCGCCGGAGCGCTGACCCTGACGATTGCGCTCCTCCAGGGCCAGAAAGGCCCGAGGACTGTCTGGATGTTGGCTTTCCTCCTGGGCCTATCCCTGACCAACCACCTCACCATGGTGCTCTTTTTCCCGGCAGCAGGGCTGGCTCTTTTCCTCTCCCATCCCCGGTTGCGCTGGCGGGAGTGGCTGATTGGTCTGGGCCTTTTCCTTCTGGGCCTCTCTGTCTACGCCTACATCCCTCTCCGCTGGCCTGCCCTTCATAACGGCCAACAGATGGGAATGGGGGAATTCCTGGCCTACGTGACGGGCCAGCAATTCAGCGGCGCACTTCAATTCCACCTCCTGCACGATCCCAACCGCTACGCCATTTTGGGACGGCTACTACTGGAGCCGTTCGGATGGACAGGGTTACTTCTGGCAGCCATCGGGCTGATCTGGGCAATCGTTCGCCATCTCCGGCTGGCGCTGGTGAGCATCGTGGCTTTCCTGGCCTATGCCCTCTATGGAGTGGTCTACCAGGTGCCGGACATCTCGGTCTTTCTCCTTCCGACCCATCTCCTCCTGGCCCTCTGGATAGGGTTAGGGGCCACTGGATTGACCCGGATGGCCTTCAGACTGCGGCCCTGGGCATCCAACATTGTACTGGCCTCTTTTGCCCTCCTCCCTCTCAGCCGAATCTGGCTTAACTTCCCGGCAGTGGACCAGAGCAAACGGGTGGAAGCGGAACAGTGGGGAAGATATGTCCTGGGCCTTCCTTTGGCTCCCGGTGCGGCTGTTTTGGCCGATGGGGAGAAATTTGCCCCCCTTTATTACCTGCAAAAAACAGAGGGCCTGCGTCCGGATTTAGACCTGGTGGTCTATTTCACTGAAGCAGAGTACTGGGCTGACCTGATGGCACGACTGACAGCCGGCCAGAACGTCTATCTGGCCCGCTATCTCCCCCACCTGGAAGGGTTCTATCTTCGCTCGCTGGGGCCCTTAGTGGAAATCGGCACAGAGCCGATGAGTGACCTGCCCGCAGAGGCTCAGCCTGTAGGGGTGAAGTTTGGTTCAGAAGTGGAATTGGTCGCATTTACACTGGAGGGGGATTCCCAGGGCAGGCCCCTTCTTCACCTGACCCTCTACTGGCGGGCAGGGAGCACCCCGCAGAATGACCTGGAGGTGCGATTGCGGCTGGTGGATGAGGCCGGGGAAGTAAATTGGTTGTCAAACGATACCCGCCCAGTAAACGACCTCTACCCCACAAACGGTTGGCCACCTGACCTTTTTATCGCTGATTACCACCCGGTTCCTCTTTCACCCTGGCTTGTACCAGGCCGTTACCGATTAGAAGTCGGCCTCTTCCCTCGCTTCTCTGAAGAGGGACTGCCAGTAGAGGGAGAGACGGGGAGTTGGTGGCCGCTGACACAAGTCGTGATAGACCGACCAATCCCTGGAAGGCCATTGCCGTATGAAGTGCGGATGCTTCTGGGACCTGTCTGGCTGGCGGGATACGACATACCCACATCGGTTCCTGCCGGTTCCCATTTGACTCTGGACCTGGCATGGGTGCACGTGGAAGAATCAGGCACGGTTCGCATAGAGTGGGTGGACGATGCCGGGCAGATTGTGGACGGGCAGGACATGGCCGTCGCAGAGAAGATGGAGAGAAGCCGGGTACCACTGGTGGCCCCTGGGATTCCGGGGATGTACCGGATTTGGGTAGGGTGGGAAGGCAAGATGGCCCACTGCCACTGGCTGGCCCTTCCGACCAACCGTTGTGTACTGGCAACCGTAAAAGTCGCACCCGTCCAACAGGGGCTGGCGAATTTCGGTGGGAAAATACTGCTGGTGGCAGCAGAACTGGGATCAGACCGAATCCGGCCAGGGGAATTGCTCCCTATTACCCTTCACTGGAAGCCATTGCGTGTGATGGAGGAGGACTATACCATTACGGTCCAACTCCTGGGGCCAGATGGACGCCTGCACGGGCAGGTGGATGCATGGCCAGTACAGGGCACAATGCCTACCTCCCGGTGGCTCCCCGGGCAGGAGATCACAGACCCCTACCAGGTAGCGTTGTTGCCCGGCAGTCCGCCGGGGCAATACCAGGTGATCGTCGGCATATACCTGCTGGCGACCATGGAACGGGTACTCGTGATAGACGAAGCCGGCAATCCCGTCGGTGACCACTATGTGGTCGGGAAGATAGAAGTCGGTGATTAGGCAGTGAAGAGTGCGTCCTTGCGCCCTGCGACTTGCGACCTGCGACTTGCGACCTGCGACATGCGACTTGAACCCTGGA
>JAPYWT010000197.1 GCA_028276215.1 Thermoflexus sp.
CCCTTCTGTTATGCCCGCCGTCGCAGGGCCAGGTAGATACCCAGGACGATGGCGAACCCTTCCAGCCCGAACAGGAGTCCCAGCAGGCGGTCTGACCCGCCCCCGGTCCGGGCAGCGACGGCCGGCAACGGAGTCCAGGTCGGGAACGGGGTCCGGGTGGCGGCCCGGTAGAGGGTCGGCGTCGGCGGGGGCGGGGAGGCGACCGCGCCGGGGGTCGGGGAGGGGGAGGCCGGGGCGGACTCCGTCGGCAGCGGCGTCGGCGACGGGGATGGGGACGGCATGGGGGACGGGGCGACGGTGGGCTCCGGCGTCGGCGTGTCGGTGGGGGCGGGCGGGGCAGGGGTCGTGCCCGGCAGGACCAGGATGATGCTGTCGGCGGAGCCCGCGGTCCGCCCGGCCCCGTCCCGGAACTGCACGTACACCCAGTGCTCCCCCGGCTCGGCGGGAAGGGTCCACGGCAGCAGAGGCTCCCACGACTGCCAGGACGCCCCGCTGAAATCCGGCGTGTTGCTCAGGCGGACCTCCACCGCGCGGCCCATATACGCGCTCCCTTCCCCCTGGGGGTACGCATCCTCATTGGTCAGCCGGATGGCCACCTGGGGGGACTCCGCCGTAGGGGCGCCGTCGTTGATGAAGACGGGGAGGACGTTGGGCCGCGCCCCGAAATCCAGGACGTAGTAGACCTGCCCTTCGCTGTCGGTCGCGACGCCGATGCCGATTTCCCGGTAGCGGCTGCTGAGGATGTTCTCCCGATGGGGCGGGTCGCCCAGAAACCAGTCCAGCGCGTCCTGGACGCTCCCGTACCCGGTCCAGAAATTCTCCCCGACGACCGCGCCGTTCCCCCACGCGGCGTAGCCTGCCTCCGCGATGCGCTGCCGGGGAGTGGAGCCGTCGGAGCCGGTGTGGGAGGCCAGGCGGTGAGCCGCCAGGTCGCTGGCGTGCCGCTGGGCCGCGGCGGCCAGCAGGTCGGACCAGCCGTAGGGAGGGAGGCCGTTATCCAGCCGGGCCTGGTTGACCCGCGTGTAGAACTCCAGGGCCGGATTCTCCTCCTGGGCGCCCGCGCGCCCGACGACCAGACCCAGCCCACAGAGCACCATCAGTATCCAGGCAACTCGCTTCAGAGCAGACATCGGCAGCATAGAGATATTGTAGCACAGGCCTGCCGTTCCCACAATCGGACCACCGACCACAGACCACGGACCACGGACCACAGACCACGGACCACAGACCACGGACCACGGACAGGCTGATAGCCTGCGCTACTCTTGGTCGTCTGTCGTCTGTCGTCTGTCGTCTGTCGTCCGTCGTCCGTCGTCTCCATTTGACAAATTCTCCCTTTAGTGGCATAGTAGCACTGGAGGTGGAATATGGTCACCGTTGAGCCAGTCCAGAGCCGTCGCGACCTGGAGGCCTTCGTCCGCTTCCCCTGGCGGGTCTACCGGGGAGACCGCAACTGGGTGCCGCCCCTGATCTCCGACCAGATGAAGAGTCTGGACCCCGAGCGCGGTTCCTTTTTCCGCCATGCCGATGTCCTGCGCCTGCTGGCCCGGGAGGGGCGGGAGGTGGTGGGGACCATTGTGGCCTTCGTGGACCACCGCGCCAACGAGTACCGGGGCGAAGCGGTGGGGGGCTTCGGCTTCTTTGAGGTGGTGGAGGACTACTCTGTGGCCGCCGCACTGCTGGATGCCGCGCGGGATTGGCTCCGGGAGCGGGGCGCCACGGTGATGCGCGGCCCGATGAACTTCACCCAGTCCGACCATGGGGGCGTCCTCATCGCTGGCGCCGACTGCCCCCCGGTGATGCTCCAATCCCATACCCCGCCGTACTACGCCCGCTTCCTGGAGCAGTACGGCCTGGAGAAACACGCCGACTTCTACGCCTACCGGATTTTCCGCCACCAAATCGGCGAAAACCTGGAGAACGTCCCCCCAGAGATTCTCCACGTGGCCGAGGCCGCCCGGCGGGTCAGCAAGGTCACCCTGCGCTCCATCCGTCTGAACGACTGGGACCGGGAGGTGCGGGTGGTCTGGTATCTGTTCAACGAAACCCTGAAGCACTTTCCGGATTACGTCCCGATGTCGGAAGAGGACTTCATCGCGATGGCCAACCCCTTGCGCTCGCTGATAGACCCGAAGATGGCGATTATCGCCGAAATTGGGGGAGAACCGGTGGGGTTCGGGGTGGCCATTCCGGACATCAACCGGGTCCTTATCCACCTGAACGGACGCCTGTTCCCGTTCAACTGGCTGCGGGTGCGCCGGTTGATCCGTCAGATTGATGTGGCTTCATTCAAGTTAATGGGAGTTCTGGACCAATATCGGATGCGGGGCATAGACGCGCTGCTCTACCTGGAGGTGATTCGGGGCTTTATGGAGCGGGGTTACGCCTGGCTGGACGGCTCCGTCACGGGCGAGTACAACCTGATGATGAACCTGGTCGCGCAGCGGTGGGGGGCGGAACGGTATAAGCACTTCCGGGTGTATCAACAATCCCTGTAAAGCGCACTCATCTCACATCAGGAGGTCCCGATGCCCAGGATTACCTTTGAGGAATTCCGCCGCATCGTGGCGGAAGAACTGGACGTGGATGAGTCCAAAGTGTCGCCGGAGGCGTCCTTCGTGGAGGACCTGATGGCGGACTCCATCCAGTTGGTGGAGATGATGCTCAGTCTGGAGGAGAGGGGAATCCTGATCCCGATAGAGACGGCCTGGCAGGTCCGCACCGTCGGAGATGCCTACCGCCTTTACGCCGAAGCCCTGGAAGCCAGACGCTCTTAAACCATCTTGCATCTTGCAATCTTGCTCTCATGCCCCTTTTGATTGATGGCCACAACCTGATCGGCAAAATTCCGGGGCTCAGCCTGGCGGATCCGGATGACGAAGTGGAACTGGTGCGCCGATTGCAGCGGTACTGCCGACATCACCGGCGTCGGGCGGTCGTCGTCTTTGATGCGGGCGTGCTGGGTGGGCGCTCGGAGGCCCTGAGTACGCCCGAGGTGGAAGTGGTCTTCGCTCCGGCAGGCCGCCGCGCCGACGACGTCATCCGGGAGCGCCTGCGGAAGATTCGCGACCCCGCAGGCTGGCTGGTCATCTCCTCGGACCGCGAAATCCAGCGCGTGGCCCGGCAGGCTGGTGCGCGGGTCGTCTCCGCGGAGGAGTTCGTCGCCGAAATGCAGGCGCCACCTTCTGCTCCGCATGAAAAACGGGCTCCGCGTATGTCCGAAGACGAGATTCAGGAATGGCTGGACCTTTTTCAAAAACCACGAAGGGATACAAAGGGTTCTCTCTGATCCTTCGTGGCAGCAGGCATGCCCCCTGTAGCGCAGGCCGCCAGGCCTGCATGCAGGCTTCCAGCCTGCGCTACGTTGTCCATAAACCGACCGGGTAGGTGGTGACAAAAAGGTTCTTTATCGCAGAGACCGTAGGGTACGCAGAGAAAAAGAGAAAACCCTTGCGCCCTTTGCGTTCTCTGCGGTTCGTTTT
This sequence comes from Thermoflexus sp., assembly GCA_028276215.1. GTDB lineage: Bacteria > Chloroflexota > Anaerolineae > B4-G1 > DUEL01 > SpSt-77. The sequence goes on from JAPYWT010000197.1 coordinate 3,483, forward strand.
AGCAGTGGATTCACCCATTACAGCGAAAAGGGGGTATTATGGCTTCAAATCTCCTGCACAACGGCGACTTTGAGCGCGGATGGGAGGGCAACCACCACCGGTGCGTCGTCTACCCGGTAGGGGGCACGCCCTACGAGCGGGAGGCGGGGGAAATCGCCTGCCCCGAAGGCTGGATGGCCTGGTACCGGCACGGCCTGCCCGTGGAGCACGACCCGCAGAACGGGGTGGGCTGGTCGGCACCGGAGGTCCGGCCCTGCGGCCTGACCCCGGACCCCCGCCGGGTTCACGCTGGAAACTGGGGCTGTCTGGTCTTCACCTTCTCCCGCATCCACGACGCGGGGCTCTTCCAGCAGGTGACGGTGCCCGCCGGCACCCGTCTGCGCCTCTCCGCATGGGCCCACGCCTGGAGCAACGCCTGGGGCTCTCCCCACGAGAGCGACCCCCGCTGGAGCGAGGGGAGCCACGTGGGATACAACGCGTTCTTTGCGGAGGAAGGGACGGCGGGCCTGGACGACGCCGACCGGAACTTTACCTTCTGGCTGGGGATTGACCCCACGGGCGGCACCAACCCCTACGCGCCCACGGTGGTCTGGGGAAAGGGGGCCCACATCTACAACGCCTACCACCAGGTCCCCCCTGTGGAGGTGACCGCGCAGGCCGATAAAGTGACCGTCTTCCTGCGCTCCCGCACCCTCTGGCCCTTCAAGCACAACGACGCCTACTGGGACGATGTGGTGCTGGAGGCGGTCAGCCCGATGCCCCAGGTGCAGTTGACAGCCGAACCGGCCTCCCCGGAGGTCGGGCAGACCGTCCGGGTGACGGCCCAGTCCGACCAGACGCTGACGGGGCCGTCGCTGCGGGTTGTCGGCCCCGATGGGGCACTCCTGACCGTCACGCCTGGCGGGGCGAACGTGAGTCCTCCCTACCTCTGGGACTTCATCCCCCAGAAAGCCGGAGCGCATGGGGTATCTCTGCTGGTAGAGGGCGTCGCCACCCCGCTGGCCCAGATGACCCTCACCGTCCGCTCCAAAGTGTGGGGATTGCCCCGGGAGCAGTACGACCGGACCTACGTCCTGCTCCCGCCCGACGCGGGTCCGGAGTGGGTGCGGGCCATTCTGGAGAGTGGGGCGTGGGAGCGGCGCCGCTGGACCATCGGCGGCAGCGCCGACGACGCGGGCATCGGGGCCCTGCTGAGCAAAACCGTCATCGCCATCAATCCGCAGAAGTGGCCGGGCGACCTGGAGACCTTCTTCCGGCAGTACTACCCCGGCACCCGCTACGTCCCACTGGTCGCTGCGACGCCGGAGGAACTGCGGCGGAAACTGGAGCAAATGTAGAGTTGGAGGGCGCTGGGCGGCGGCTTCGCCGCCGCCCAGCGCATCCCGGAATCACAGGGGGTATCCGCGGGGAGGCAGAAGACCGGCCAGCCAGACCGGGAGGCCGTCCCGGTTCTCCGGGGTGACCTCCAGCGCCCAGGCATCGGGGAATCGCTCCAGGACGCGGGCGACCAGTTCGGGCCGGACGACCACCAGGGCCAGAAAGAAGCGCCCTTCCCGAAGGACGTCCATCCCGACGGCCCATCCGTCCCCTGCCATTTCCAGCGGCCCCAGTTCGTCCACCACCAGCAGATCGCACGGAGTGCTGTGGGCGAGGACTTCCGCCCCCCATGCCAGCGCGCCGGGGTCAAAGACGTACCGGCCCACGGGCACGCCGCCGGGGCCGGTGGCCGTCAGCGACCGACGGTCGCCGGTCCGAACGTCCACCACCACCCGGCGGTCGTCATCTTCCCGCAGCGTCAGCAGGCCGGCGCAGGAGTAGTGGGCCTCCTTTGCCAGGGCG
>JAPYWT010000198.1 GCA_028276215.1 Thermoflexus sp.
CCCGCAGATAGTCGGAGAGGATGGAGAAAGTGGTCAGCGCGTCCCCGGGGATGCTGAAGAACCCCTGAATCTGGTCGGCGTGCAGGTCCAGCGTGATGTACCGGTCGGCCCCAGCGATGCCGATCATGTCGGCGATGAGGCGGGCGGTGATGGGCACCCGGGGCTGGTCCTTTTTATCCGACCGCGCGTAGGCCAGGTACGGGATGACCGCCGTAATCCGGTCCGGGGATGCCCGACGCAGCGCGTCCAGGAAGATGAGCAGTTCCATGATGTTCTCGTTCACGGGCGAGGAAGTGGTCTGAATCAGGAAGACGTCCTGCCCGCGAACGCTTTCGTGGAGACGGACGAAGATGTTCTCGTTGGGGAACCGGATGATGTCCCGCCCGGAGAGGGGGACTCCCAGGTAGTCGCTGATCTCCTGGGCCAGTTCCGGGCAACCGCTACCGCTGAACAGTTTGATCATGCCGTGCATCCTCCACCTCTTGGGTGAGATATTCTTCGGAATCCGCTATTATTGTACTCCCGATGGAGCGGAGAGGCAACTGAAAAGCAAGTCCGAGGGTAAACCCTCGGGCTGATCCAGCAAAGACCCCCGGGCCGAGGCCTGCAGGCTGTTTTTCAGCCCCGGAGGGGCTTTGCAAAATAAGCCGGACGCTTTTAGCGTCCGGCGAAAAGATGTCCTCACTACCGCCGCACCAGGGGCAGAAAGACATGAGCGGTCCAGGGAATCAGCGTACGGTTCCAGCGGAGCGCCGGGTCCCCCAGCAGGACGAACGTATCCAGCAGGTCACTCCCCACCGGCGCCCCCAGCAGGTTCAATTTCCCCGCCAGGGTCGCCTCGCCCACCGTCCCAACGGTATCGGAGAAGACGGCGCGGAAAAAGCCCGCGGCCAGGCGCTGATGCCCCGCGCTGGCCCCCAGGCCCGTCGGGCCCCAGGCCGCCACCGCACCCGCATCCGGACGGGTGACCAGTTCCTCGTCCAGCGTCGGCTCCGGGCGATGGAACGCGCCGGTGAAACAGGTCGCTTCTACCAGGACCGGCAGGCGACGGCTGTTGTGCAGGGCCGGAAGGTCATCCAGATGGAAGAACCGCTCCACCGCCCACTGCTGCCAGGAGGAGTGTCCGGTGTACTGGACCAGCAGCGCCCCCCGGTTCCAGTCGTTCAGGATGGCGGAATGGATAGCGGCTCCTTCGGTATCCGGGCAGTCGCTCTGAGAAGAGTTAGACCCGGCACAGTACCGCCGGGTGGTGGTGAAAGGAGCCGTCACGTATGCCGCAGCGGAGTCCGAGATGGCCGGGAAATCCCCGGCCGCGTCCGGGTCGTCCGCCACCAGGAGCACGCTGGCGTTCCAGCCCCCCGGCAGCGGACGGGTCTCGTAATCCACGATTTTCTGGACAATGGCGCGGGCCTCATCGGCGCTCCGCACCGGCAGCCGCCCCAGGAGCAGGTCGGGCAGGTTGTCGTCCCCGTCCACGCAGGCGTAGCGGTTGTCGGCGGCGGTCTCTCCGCCCGCTGGGCCCACATCTAGCAGATAGGGCGGGATGTAGGTGGGAGGCGACTCCGACCGGTACTGCTTCGGGTCAAATGAGCCGTCGCCGACCAGCAGGACATAGACCGGGCGGGGGGACCAGTTGGCGTAGGCGTCGGCAATGAAGCGGCGGATGGCCTCGGGGTCGGGACGGCCGTCGCCGTAGGCATCGTAGATGCCCAGGACGTTGACGACGGCGACCGTCAGGCCCTGGGACCGGCGCAGGTCAATCAGCGGGCCCAGGGCATCGGCGAAGGCCGGGTGGGTGATGATGAGGTAGTCGGCGCCGATCGCGCCGCCGGCCGCGCGGAAGCCCCAGAGGTCCTCCGGGGGGCGGACCCGGTCGGGGGCCCGGATGGCCCCCTCGGCGGCGACGTGGTAGCGGCGGGGGCCGCCCCCGGACGGGTCGCCCAGGGTGATCCGCTGGCCGTCCACCCAGAGCCCGGTCAGGCGGACGGGGCGGAGCGGGTCGGTGACGTCGTAAGCCCGGTAGGGGCCGGAGGCGGCCAGGGTAACGGTGTAGGCGGTGGATGGAGAGCCCGCGAAGGTGAGCGCGCTTCCTGCGGGCCCCGGGCCGCGGGCATGGCGGACGGCGAAGGCGTCCAGCCAGGCGCCTTCCGTCAGGACGGGGCGCAGGGAGAGTGCGTTGGCGCCGTCGCGCAGCACACCGGTCGGAATGGCGAGGGTCGCGGTGACGGCGGTCCTTCCGGACCAGGCGGCCTCGCCGATACCGACGCCGTTCACCTGGACCGTCCAACGGTGGTCGCCAGCGGTGTATCCGATCAGCCAGAGGGTGAGAGTCGCTGGTCGGACTGCATCCACAGCGGACAGAGAGAAGGGATAGGTCACCGGTGTTGTGGCGGGACCGGCCCGGTAGTCCCACGTCCAGCGGTCGCCGTCCCGGCCCGGGGGGATGCCCGATGTGAGAGTGTCGGGTGTGTAGCGGCGGTTCTCCTCAAAGACGTCCTCCACCCAGGGAGTGCCGGGGGGCAGGCCAGTCGGGTCGGCCGGGCGGGAGGTCATCCGCAGACCAGGAGTTTCCCCTCCCAGCACCAACCGGTAGGTGTCATTTCTTGTCCAGCGGCTGAAACGGGGTTCGGCGTAGAAGAGGAGCGATTCGCCGTCCTCAAAGAGGGTATCTTCGTCCCCTTCCCACTCGTATGCGACCTCTTCCGTCCCCCGGAACAGGTGCAGGTAGTGGGGGTCGGCGCTCGTCAGGCCCAGGGGGGCCAGTTGGGCGTAGGTGACCCGGTAGAGGCCGGGGCGGCTGACCTCCAGGAATGCCTGGCGCGGGCCGCCCATTGGGAGGCAGGATAAATCCTGCGCTACATTCGCCGTAGCATAGGATTTATCCTGTGGACTGCAGGATAAATCCTGCGCCACAGGGCAGGATAAATCCTGCGCTACGGTGCAGGATAAATCCTGCGCTACATTCGCCGTAGCATAGGATTTATCCTGTGGGCTGCAGGATAAATCCTGCGCCACAGGGCAGGATAAATCCTGCGCTACATTCGCCGTAGCATAGGATTTATCCTGTGGACTGCAGGATGAATCCTGCGCCACAGGGCGGGATAAATCCTGCGCTACGAGGGCATCCTGGGGGTTGAGGACGGCGCGGCGCACCCGTGCCAGGATGGGGTCGTCGCCGGTGAGGCCAGACCACTTCTCCCCGGAGAAGCGGATCTCCACCCGGATATGCTGATAGAACTGCAGTCGGTCCCTTTCGGGCAGCGCGGGGTAGAAGGTGAGTCGGGCCAGTCGGACCCCCCGGACGGTGCCCACTTCTTCCAGGACGACCGGGGCCGGGGGCGGGGGAAGGGTCCGGGGGGCGGGAGCGAAGGCCGGGCCCACCGGGTGCCCGTCCTCATCCCGGATCACCCCAACGGGTTCCGGGGCGACGGCCAGGGGGGCCGGGAGGGGGATGACGGTCGTCTGGGCGGAGAGGACCCGAAGGGTGGGGGATGTGCCCGGCGGGATGGCGACCAGGGCCGAGGTGAAGGGCAGGCGCAGCGCGCCCGGCCGCCCGTCTATCTCGTAACCTTCGGCGACCAGTTCCACGGAGCCGTCGGGAAGCGGGCGGAAGTCGGGCCGGGGAGGGGCCCACTCCACCACCAGGCCGTCCGGTGGACTTTCCGGCAGCGGAGGGGCCGCGCCTGCCGGGAGCAGCCAGAGCCCTATCAGGACGGCCGCACACCCATACCGGACCTTTTGCAGCAGGGACATAGAGGGATGGCCTCCTGTATATTTGTCGGATTCCCGGCCCTTTTCCTGCGCAGGATCATTAGACTTCATCGGAAATAGGACGCGGATGAACGCGGATGGACACGGATGAGCACGGATTTTACAACCCTATTGGCACAACCCTGTCCCCGCGCTCTAATTTCCGATGAACTCCATTACCTGCCACGAAGGGGGCACGAAGTACTCGCAAAGGACACAAAGTTTAGCGGTTAGTGGTCAGGGGTTAGGGGTTAGAAAAACAGGCTAACCCCGGGTGTGTCTCAAAGTTGTAGGACAACTGCGAGCAGTTGTCCTACAAAGCAGCCAGGCCCGACGAAATTGGGACACACTCGCTAACCCCTAACAACTGACCCCTGACGGCTTACGAGAGGAGAAGGGCCCGGGCGTTCCGCTGGAACCGGCTCAGGCCGATGCGGGCGATGGGGCTTCCCCCGAAGCGCTGCCGGAATGCCTCCTCGTCCAGTGAGAGCAGGTCGGTCAGCGGCGGGGCGGCCCGCTCCGGGCTGGCCGCGCGGAAGTCGGCGACGGTGGTGGGGCGGGCAAAGCGGCCCCACGGGCAGACCTCCTGGCAGACGTCGCATCCGTAGACCCACTCTCCCAACCGGTCCCGCAGGTCGGGCGGGATGTCGCCCCGGAACTCAATCGTCAGGTAGGAGATGCAGCGGCGGGCGTCCAGCACGTACGGGGCAACCAGCGCGCCGGTCGGGCAGGCATCCAGGCATCGGGTACAGGTGCCGCAACGGGGTGGCATCGGCGGCCCCGTGAAGGGCAGGCCCACGTCCACCAGAATCTCGCCCAGGAAGAGCCAGGAGCCAAATCGGGGATGGATGAGGCAGGTGTTCTTGCCGATGAAACCCAGTCCGGCCTGGGCAGCCAGTGCCCGCTCCAGAAGGGGGCCGGTGTCGGTATAGGCGCGATGGCGGGCGGTGCCGCCCGTCCGCTCCCGGATGAAGGCCGCCAGTTCCTCCAGGCGCGGGAGCATCCAGTCGTGGTAGTCCGCCCCCCAGGCGTAGCGGGAGATGCGGCCGACGGGTCCGGCATCGGGGGGAACTTCCGGCCCCTCGCCGGGGTAGTAGTTGACGGCCACGCAGACGACGGCCCGCACCCCCGGCAGGATGAGGGCCGGGTCCTCCCGCCGGGCGGCCCGGTCCGGGCGGGCCATGTAGGCCATGTCGCCGTGGTAGCCCGCCGCCAGCCACGCCCGGTAGGCGCGGACGGCCTCCGGGGGCGGGACGGGCGGGGCCACCCCCAGCAGGTCAAACCCCAGACGGCGGGCCTGTATCCGGAGTTCCTTGATGATGGACACGGTTGATCCTCACACAAAGACACAAAGACACGAAGAAAGATTTTTTTATTTTCTTTGTGCCTTTGTGTCTCCGTGTGAGGATTTTTCACCGATGATGGACACGGTTGATCCTCACACAAAGACACAAAGACACGAAGAAAGATTTTTTTATTTTCTTTGCGCCTTTGTGTCTCCGTGTGAGGATTTTTCACCGATGATGGACACGGTTGATCCTCACACAAAGACACA
>JAPYWT010000199.1 GCA_028276215.1 Thermoflexus sp.
ACGCGGATGGATTCACGTTTCACGTTTCCCTTCCCCAAAATACCACTCCCGCAACTCCTCCAGCGAGACATCGTTCTCCGGTCGGGGGGCGCGGAAGTACGGGTGGATGGGAAGAGGCGGCTCCGAGGGCCGGAAGAAGTCCCCCTCCAGCACCCGCCGGACGACGTTCAGGTACCCCTCGGCGGTCCGCTCCCAGGTGTAGCGGGCCAGGACCCGCTCCCGGCCCCGGCGGGCGAAGTCCTCCCAGGCCTGGGGGCTCTCTAACAGCCGCAACAGGCCCCGGGCGATGTCGGCGGGGTCGGCGGGGTCCACCAGGACGCCGTACTCCTCCCCGTCCTCCTGCCAGATTTCGGCGGGCCCGCCGCTCCGGGTGACGACCACCGGCAGGCCGGTCGCGGCGGCCTCCAGCGGGGCCAGGCCGAAGGGCTCGTACCAGGCGGTGAGGACGAAGACGGAGCGGCGCCGGGCCAGCAGCCGGTAGGCCGCCGCCAGCGCCGAGTGCCCCGCCAGCGCCACCGTACTCACCTCGCCCCAGAGATGGTGGTCCTGGACGACCTGCCGGATGCGCGCCAGAATCTCCCGCTCCGCCGGAGTCCCTTCGTCCTCCCGGTGCAGGGGGTCCTCCAGGTGGGCAGTGACCAGCAGCAGGTTGGCCCGTTCCCGCAGCGCGGGGCTTTCGGCGAAGGCCACTACCAGCCCCAGGTGGTTCTTCTTCGGCTCCAGTCGGCTGGAAGCGACGATGCAGGGGAGATCGCGGCGGTCCTCCCGGATGTCCCGCTCCAGCGCGGCCAGGACCCGCCGATGGACGGCCTCCTCGTCCGCCGCCCGGGCCCGGGGGTCAAAGACGGTCGTATCTACCCCGGGCGGGACCAGGGCGAAGCGGTGGTCGTTGTGGACGTCCACCGCACCCCGGTAGGCCCGGTGGCCGTACTGCTGGGTCCGCTCCTGGCGGGTGCTGGTGATGTTGACGGCGGACCGGTTCATGCTGATCCGCTCCGCCGCCAGTCGGCGGGCGAAGTGGTACCGGGCGTCCAGCGCCGCGAGGTTCTCCGGGGTTGCACCCAGTCCGTCCATTTTTTGGGCGCCCAGGGAGTGGGCGGTGAAGGTGAAGGGGATGCCGGTCTCGGCGGCGAGGAGGGCACCTGCCAGGCCGCCGTCTCCGTAGTGGGCCGTGAAGGCGTCGGGGAAACGGCCCTCCCGGCGGTAGAAGGCCAGGATGCCCGGCACCCAGTCCGGGCCGATGTGGGGCCAGAGTTCCTCTTTGGGGAGAAAGGCGTCGGGGCCGGCGGGGATGCGGATGATGCGGACGCCGGGCGCCTCCGGGTATCCGTCCAGCGGACCGTCCAGCCCGGGCCACTGGGGGTCCCGGATGCGACGGGTGAGGATGTCCACCCGGTGCCCCATCCGGCCCAGCGCCAGCGCAACCTGCCTGACGTAGACCAGTTGCCCGCCGAAGTCCGGGTGCCGGGTCCAGTAGCGGTCCTGCGGATCAAAGTTTCCCTGGGGGTTCAGAAAGGCCAGATGCATCTTCCGTCGCCGGGTACGCGCTCTTTGATTGAAACGTTTCAATCCCATGATACACCGAAAAGGGGATGCTGTCAAGTTGCGTCTCAAATTGCAGGACAACTGCGAGCAGTTGTCCTGCAGAGCGCGATTTGCCCCCTGGGGGAAAATGTGTTATGATGATCTACATAAAGGAGGTTCCATGAGTCCATTAGACCGTCGCGAATTTCTCCGGTACTGCGCCCTGGGGCTGGGCGCGCTGGTCAGCGGGCCGGTGCTGACCGCATGTCGTCCCCGCCCGTCCCCAACCCCTGTCCCGGGCCCCTCTCCCACGTCGCCCCCGGCGTCTCCAACGCCCAGTTCCCGGGCCCCTTCTCCGTCCCCCGCACCGTCGGCCACCCCCACCGTCGCGCCCGAATATCCCCACCTGGCCGTGGCGCGCGGCGGGGAGCCGGAAGACCTGGTCCGGCGGGCCATCAACGCCCTGGGCGGGATGGGCCGCTTCGTCCGCCCGGGGGACGACGTCATTATCAAGCCCAATATCTGCGTCGCCTACCACACCTACGAGTACGCCGCCACCACCAACCCCTGGGTCGTCGGCGCGCTGGTTCGGATGTGCTACGAGGCCGGCGCCCGACGGGTGCGAGTGATGGACCGCCCCTTCGGCGGGACGCCCGAGGAGGCCTACGCCCGAAGCGGGATCGCGGACCAGGTGCGCGCCGCAGGCGGCGAGATGGAGGTGATGGCCCGCCTCAAGTTTGTGCAGACGGAGATTCCGGAGGGACTGGACCTGCGCCGGTGTGCCATCTACGAGGACATCCTGAAAGCCGACGTCGTCATCAACGTCCCCATCGCCAAGCACCACAGTTTGGCCCGGCTGACGCTGGGGATGAAGAACCTGATGGGGACCATCTGGGACCGTCCGGCGATGCACCGGAACCTGGGCCAGCGGCTGGCTGACCTGACCGCCCGCATCCACCCTACGCTGACGGTGGTGGACGCCGTGCGCATCCTCACCGCCCACGGGCCGACAGGCGGGAACCTGGACGACGTGCGGAAACTGGATACGGTCATCGCCAGCCCGGACATCGTCGCTGCGGATGCCTTCGCCGCGACCCTCTTCGGCCTGCGACCGGAGGACCTGGACTACGTCCGCGCGGGGGCCGCGATGGGGTTGGGCCGTGCCGACCTGGAGAACCTGCACATCGCCGAGGTGTAGTCATGGAGCGCAGGCTGTCAGCCTGCGTAAATACCTACTCACCCGCGTCATTGCGAGCCGCTAAAGGCGGCGAAGCAAAATGTCATTGCGAACGAAGTGAAGCAATCTCCTGACCCGTGAGGGGATTGCTTCGGCGGCTCAAGCCGCCTCGCAATGACGATGGGTAGGTAGTTGCTGACGATTCCCGAAAATGAGCAAAGGTCACTTTCTCCCCACCCGGCGCCCATCCGCCCGCCCGCTTCGCCGGGCCGTGCAGTTCGGCGCCCTGGCTGCGTTCCTGGTCCTGCTGGTCGCGGCCCGGCGGGGCGGCGCGCCGCCGTCGCTGGCGAATCTCCCCATGCGCCTGGACCCGTTGGCCATGCTGGCCCACGCCCTTGCCGCGCACGCCCTCCTGGCCGGTTCGGCGCTGGCCCTGCTGACCCTGGCGCTGACTCTGCTCTTCGGCCGGGCCTGGTGCGGGTGGCTCTGCCCCCTGGGGACGTTGCTGGACCTGGTCCCTTCGCCCCGACCCGCCGCCCGGCGGGCCCTCCCGGAGACCTGGCGTCAGGCCAAACACGTCCTCTGGCTGACCCTGCTGGTCGCCGCGCTGCTGGGCAACCTGACCCTGCTGGTGCTGGACCCGCTCACCCTGGTCATCCGGACCTTCGGGACGGCGCTCTGGCCCGCGCTGGAGCGGGTGGTGACGGCCGCCGAAGGGGCCGCGTACGCGCTCCCGCCCCTGCGCCCGGCCGTGGAGGCGATAGACCGCCTCCTGCGCCCGGCGCTTTTCCCCCTGGAGGCATCCCTCTCCCGCGCGCCAGTCCTCTACGGGCTGGTCCTGGTGGCCGTCCTGGCCCTCAACGGGCTGACTCCCCGGTTCTGGTGCCGGTACCTCTGCCCGCTGGGGGGACTGCTGGGGCTGGTGAGCAAAGTCGGGCTGGTCCGCCGGGAGGTCACGTCGGCCTGCACCCGCTGCGGCGCCTGCGCGCGGGTCTGCCCCACCGGGACGGTCCGCCCCGACCGGGACTTCGCCAGCGACCCGGCGGAGTGCACCATGTGCCTGGAGTGCCGGGAGGCCTGCCCGTACGACGCCATCCGTTTCCCGGCCCGCCCCGCCCTGGCGCCGATGGAGGCCTACGACCCGGACCGGCGGACGGTGCTGGCATCTCTGGGGGTGGCGGTCCTGGGCGTCGCGCTCTTTCGCAGCAGCCGTGCGGCTCGCACCCCGCTGATCCGCCCGCCCGGCGCGCGGGAGAACGGCCTGGAGGCCCGATGCATCCGCTGCGGGCTGTGCGTCCGGGCCTGCCCGACCGGCGCCATCCAGCCCGCGCTTCTGGAGGGCGGGCTGGAGTCCCTCTGGACCCCGGTGCTGGTCCCCCGCCTGGGCTACTGCGACTACTCCTGCAATGCCTGCGGTCAGGTCTGCCCGGTGGAGGCCATCCCGCCCCTGACATTGGAGGAGAAGCGGCGGGCCGTGCTGGGGCGGGCCTACGTGGACCGCAACCGCTGCATCCCCTGGGCCGACCATCGCCCGTGCATCGTCTGCGAGGAGATGTGCCCGGTGCCGGAGAAGGCCATTGTCCTGGAAGAGGTCACGGTGACGGACGCGGCAGGCCAACCGGTGACCGTGCAGCGGCCGCGCGTGGTGGAGGAACGGTGCATCGGCTGCGGGATCTGCGAGTATAAGTGCCCGGTGAGCGGCGAAGCGGCTATCCGGGTCTTTGCCGTAGAGGGCTGAAACCAAGAGCGGGTTTTGCGGTGTCCTCCGGCCGCCGCAAAACCCGCTCCGCATTCGGGAAAGCAGGGGTCATCCCGCGCTCAACCGGCCAAAAAGCCGCAGGTAGTCCGCCAGGTAGCGGGTGGTGAGGAAGTGCCGCCGGACATGCTCCCGGCCCGCTGCCCCCATCCGCCGGACCTCCTCCGGATGCTGCAGCAGGTAGAGCACCCGGTCGGCGCACTCCTCCACGCTGTTCACCAGAAAGCCCGTCTCCCCGTCTATCACCTGCAGCGGGATGCCGCCGGCGTTGCCGCCGACCACCGGCTTTCCTTTCCACAGCGCCTCCGCCACCACCAGCCCGAACCCTTCCCGCAGCGATTTCTGCACCACCACGTCGGCGGCGGTCTGGAACGCGTTCACCTCCCGGTTCCCCACGCCGTGAAAGTTGTGCAGGATGTAGATGTCAAAGTCCTCCCCGGCATGGCGGATGGTCCGGTCCAGGTATGTCCACCCCTCCGGGTCGTCCGCCGCCATGGAGCCCACCAGCACCAACTGCACCTGGGGCACCTCCCGCTTGACGATACGGTATGCGTCTATCACCCCCAGCGGGTCCTTCCAGGGGTCAAACCGGCTCACCTGGACGATGAGGGGACGGCGAACGTCCACTCCGAACCGGGCGACGGTCCGCCGGGCCTCCTCCGGGCTCATCGGGGCGTTCTTGGGAGAAAGGGGATCAATCGTTGGCGGCATAATCGCCAGGTGCCGGAAACTGACCCCCGGCCCCACGTATTCCCGCATGGTGAAGATGGCGGCATCGTACTGGGAGATGTAGGGGACGAAGAACTCCCAATAGGCGGGGTTGGGCTGGGAGGTGTCTA
>JAPYWT010000200.1 GCA_028276215.1 Thermoflexus sp.
AGCCCCCGGGCAAGCGCTATCAAAGACGCGGCGAAGGCATGCCCCTGTAGCGCAGGCCGCCAGGCCTGTATTCGCAGGCTAAAGCCTACGCTACATTATCTGCAAACGATTCAGGGTAGGTAATTACTGGGCATCATCCGGAAAATGCGCAATCATCAAGAGGGAATTCACAATGAACGACGTGCTCTCCATCCTGTGGCTGCTGATTCTGCTCCAGGCGTTCGTCCCTCTCCTGCAGAAGCGGCTCCTTCTGGCCCGGCGCCAGATGGCCATCCGTGCCATTGAGGTCAGGCGTAAAAGCCGGGTCATCACCATGATCCACCGGCAGGAGACGATGAGCCTGCTGGGTTTCCCCATTGCCCGCTACATTGACATTGAGGACTCGGAGCGGGTTCTGCGGGCCATCCGGTTGACGCCACCGGAGATGCCCATAGACCTGGTTTTGCACACGCCCGGCGGGCTGGTCCTGGCGGCGGAACAGATCGCCTGCGCGCTGAAGCGGCATCCCGGAGAGGTCACCGTTTTTGTCCCCCACTACGCCCTCTCCGGCGGCACGCTGATCGCCCTGGCCGCCGACCGGATTGTGATGGACCCCAACGCCGTTCTGGGGCCGGTGGACCCCCAACTGGGTGGACCCCAGGGGAGTTACTACCCGGCGGCCTCCATCCTCAAGGCGCTGGAACAGCCCAACCCCAACCGGGACGACCATACGTTGATCCTGGGCGACGTGGCCCGCAAAGCGATCCGTCAGGTCTACGAGACGGTTTACGCGCTGATCCGGGACAAAATGCCCGAAGAACAGGCGCAGGAGGTCGCCCGCGCGCTCAGTGAGGGACGGTGGACCCACGACTACCCCATTGACTACGAGCAGGCGAAGGCCTTGGGCCTCCCGGTGAGCGACGACATGCCCCGGGAAATCTACGACCTGATGGACCTCTACCCGCAGACCTCCCAGCAGCGCCCGGGGGTGGAGTTCATCCCCATGCCCTACCACCCTCCCCAGGCGCCGCGCCGGAATCGTCAGGGGACAGGAGGATAAAATGCAGAGAAGCAACCGTTCAACCGTCACCCGCCTGCTTGTTTTTGACATCGCGGTCCTGCTCAGCGCGGTGGCGGTGTTCGCCCTTTTCCCTGGCCGCACCGCCCGACTGATCATCGACTTCTATCCTCTCACCCTGGCCGTACTGTGCACCTGGCTTTCTCATCAGATTTACCGTTCCCTGGAGCGGGGACGGCAGGCTCGCCGAATCTGGGGGTTGCTCACCGCCGCGATGGCGTTCTGGACCCTGGCTGAAATCACCTGGGCCCTGTACGACGTGATTCGGGCTGAGCCGTACCCCTCCTGGGCTGACCTGTTCTATATGATCGGCGATGTTCTTCTCGTTGCCTTCTTCGCCGTCCAGGTCCGCTTTCTCCGCCTGGCCCTCCAGGGATGGAAACGGTTCCTGGCCATTGGGCTCATCCTGACGTTCGTGATTCTGGTGGGCATCTTCGTGTTTGTGCCCATATTTGCCGAGCCGTCCGGGGACTGGCTGGAATTCGGCGTGAACCTCCTGTACGAGACTCAGTACCTGCTCCTTCTGATCGGCGCGACCGTCCTGACCCTGGCCGTTTATGAAGGGGTGGCAGGCCGGAGATGGGCAATACTGGCCGCAGGAATGTGGCTGTATGCGCTCTCCAATCAGATTTTCTTCTACGCGAACTGGTATGGCTTCTACTACCCCAACGGTGAGGCCACGCCGTTCAGCATATCTTTTGACCTGCTCTACATTGCCTCCTATCTGGTGATTCTGAGCGGGCTCTACCTGCGGTGGGCGCTGCCCTTCCCGACCGTCAGGGTGGAAGACCTGCTGGCCTCCATCCCGAAATTCCGTCCGCGAGAGACATGGGTCCTGGTCTCCGATGAGGGTGGACGGACATCGTTCGTGGACCCGCGCCTTCTCCAGACCCTGGGCGCCGCAGACATCGGGCAATTTACCGGAGAATTTGTGGGGACCGTTCTGGGGTTGCGGACGAACCTGGACTGGGAAATGCTGGGGGAAGTGCGAACCCAGGGATACAGCCAGCCGCGAAAAATCCTGATGGTCGGCGGATTCTACGCCCTGCAGGCCGTGGCCGAAGAGGGGCCCCCACCCCGCGATGTCTACTGGTTGCTGACTCCCTGGGATGCCCGCCTGGAGGTTCGGCCCGAAGAGAGGGCATCTATGGAAACCCTTCTGGCCCAGGCAGTACGCGGCACCGCCCGGACGTCCGGAGACCTGGTGCGAGCCTACGTCCAGGCCGTCTTTAACCTGCTCTCCCTGATGTGCGCCCGCTTCGGCGGGGAGGAGGTGGGGCACCAGTTCGCCCGCCAGTTTGGCCCCGACCTGAATGCCTGTCTGGAAAAACTCCCTTCAGGTCTCCCCGCCGATATAGAAGCCTGCCGTGGCCTGCTGCAGCGCGCAATGGAATACACCCTGATGGTTGCCCCGGCGGACCAGTTCGGGAGCGCGCTGGAGCGATTGGAGGCAGGCCTGGGGAAGGAAATTCTTCGGGCGGCCGACGCCGCTGGCCTGCGCCTGTCCCTGCCCGCCGGTTGATTCCCCGCGGGGTGTGTCCCCGTTTTGCAGGACAACTGCTCGCAGTTGCCCTGCATCTTCGGGACATACCCTCCCCGCGATCCGATTACGTCAAAAGCGCCAATCTGGTGTATAATTTAGACGACAGACGACAGACGACGGACGACAGACGACAGACCACAGACGACGGACGACAGACGACAGACCACAGTCTTTTTCGTGCCTTTCGTGCTTTTCGTGCCTTTCGTGTGACTACCTACCCAAGAACCGTTTCATAAAAACCACGAAGGCCTCGCCCTGAGGGCTCGGCCCGAAGGGACACGAAGGCCGTACAAAGGGCACGAAGGATGATATTTTATCCCTTTGTGTCCTTTGTGAGTACTTTGTGCCCTTCGTGGTAGGTAATTACCCTTTCGTGCCTTTCGCGCCTCACTGTTGCATTCCACAGAAATCCGGTGTATATTGGTAACGGGTTGAACGATGGCGATGGACGAAGAAGAAGAAGAAATCTTGCTGGAAGAAGAACTTCAGGGAAATCCCGAGCCCGTGGAGGAGAGCGGCGTGGACCATCTCCTGGCCCTCGGCCGCGCTCAGGGCTATGTCACGTTTGACGACATCCTGAGCGTCTTCCCGGAGGCAGAGGAGAACCTGGATCAGTTGGAAGAAATTTTCTCCCTTCTGATGAGCGCGGGCATCCCCGTCGGCGAGCCAGAAGAACTGGGCCTGGAGGTTCCGGAGGAAGCGGAACTGGAAGAGGAAGAGGAGGAACTGGAGCGGGAGGGTGCCCTCGCCACAGATGAGGAGACGTATTTCCGCGCAGTAGAGATAGATGACACCATCGGCCTCTATCTGAAGGAAATCGGACAGGTCCCTCTGCTCACCCAGGAAGAGGAGATAGAACTGGCCAAGCGAATGGAGCGGGGGCGGATGGCGGAGAAGGAACTCCGGAAAAACGGGCTGGACCCGGAGCGGCGCCGGGAACTGCAGGCACTGGTGGAGGACGGTCTGGCCGCCCGGGACCACCTCATCCGCGCCAACGCCCGTCTGGTCATCTCGGTCGCCAAGAAGTACATCGGGCGCGGGGTCTCCTTCCTGGACCTCATCCAGGAGGGGAATATCGGCCTGATCCGCGCGGCCAACAAATTCAACTACCGCCTGGGGCACAAATTCTCTACCTACGCGACGTGGTGGATTCGCCAGGCCGTCACCCGGGCCATCGCCGACCAGTCCCGCACCATCCGCGTCCCCGTCCACATGGGCGACCAGATTAACCGGCTGATGCGGGTCTCTCACCGGCTGACGCAGGAACTGGGCCGGGAGCCCAGCAGCGAGGAGTTGGCCCAGGCGATGGACATCCCCACCCAGAAGGCGGAGCAGATGATTACCTTCGCCCGCCGTCCGCTGAGCCTGGATATGCCGACGGACGATGAGGAAGAAAGCGCGCTGGGGGATTTCATTGAGGACGAGAGCGCCGTGGTGCCCGTGGAGGCGGTCAGCGCTTCTATGCTGCGGGATGTGATTATGGAAATTCTCCAGGAACTCCCGCCCCGGGAGGTGCGGGTCCTCCAACTCCGCTACGGGCTGGTAGACGGTGAGACGTACACGCTGGAGGAAGTGGGGAAGAAACTGGGCGTCACGCGGGAGCGGGTGCGGCAGATAGAGGCGCAGGCCCTGAGCCGCCTCCGCCACCCCGCGCATGCCCGCCGACTGAAAGATTTCCTCCGATAACTCAGGTCGGTTGGGCAAACCGACTGCTTCAGAAAAGGGTTGGGGGCGGGCGGCGAGGGGGGGGGGGGGGGGGGGTCCCGCCCCCCCCCCCCCCAACTTCGCGCCGATTCCAGGCCCGCGCCAGTTATTTCCTCCTCCGACTCAGCCACCACGCCCCGGCAACAATCCCCGCCGCCAGGAAGGCCAGGCCCAGGGCCGCCGTCATCACCGTCCGGGGCTCCATCCCCGGCATCACCACGCCCTCGTAGCCCGCCTCGGCACCGTACTCGGTGAACAACCGCCCCCACTTCGTCTGCAAGGCCGCCTCCACCCGTTTGCGCCCCACAAAGGGATACCAGTACACATTGTGGTAAAAGTTGGAGGCGAAGTAGGACCAGGGGACCAGCGGCGTGCGGAGGAGCAGTTTCTCAAACGGCTTGAGGGGGCCGTGGTAGATCATCTTCTGCCCCCGGCTGGCGAAGGTGTCTTCCTGAACGAAGCCCCAGTTCTGGGAGAGCACCCACTCCGGGTCCTCACCGACAATCTCTATCTGGCGCGGGTCGCCCACGCCCAGCCCCATTTCGTGCGCGATGCGGATGAAGGGAATGGACAGCGGGTCAAACCCCTGCAGGTGGGCCGAAATCGCGTCTATGGCGACCTGATCGGCGGAGGCCAGAATGACGTCCTTCTCGTGCCAGCGCATCGCCCTCGGGCCGGGCCCGTCCCCCGCAAAGGTCCCGTCCATCACCGCGAAGAGCCCGGGGTGGATGTCCTGCTGGATCATCAGCAGGTCCACCAGCGTCTCGTGGATGACGGAGTGGGTCCAGTGCCGTTTGGTCCCCAGCAGCCCGCCGAAGGCGTTCTTCATCGCGCCGGTGATGGTGCTGAAGACATGAGTCTTCACCGTGGGCAACTGGATGATATTCCGCCCGATGAGAATCTCCGGGATGTACACCCCCTCCGGATAGACCTGGTCCAGCACCAGAAACGGCCGCCTGGGCTCGTAGCGCACCCAGCGGTA
>JAPYWT010000201.1 GCA_028276215.1 Thermoflexus sp.
TGCCGAAGCGTTCAAAGAGGAGCGGGTAGACCTCGTAGAGGCTTCGGCCGGCGTACTCGTCGGCGGGGAAGAAGGTGGCGCCGTCTTTGGTGATGTGCAGCCCCCACCAGCCGCCGTCCTTGGGGTAGCCCTCCACGATGATGGCCTTGATCCCCAGTTTCGCCACCGACTGGGGCCAGCCGGTACCGGCATTGGACTCCTTGATGCCGCCGGTGAGGGGGGACTTGGCACCCACCGAGACGCGGCCGGAGGTCGGCGCATTGGTGCCGGTGATGATGCCCGGGGCGAAGACCAGTTTGTTGTTGGGGCCCAGGGGGTGGCAGGTGGGGTCCACCTCGTCGCAGACGATGGAGGAGGTCAGGCCGCGCCCGCCCAGAAAGCGGTACTTCTCGGGGACGTCCTCGTACTGGACCGTCCGGTCGGTCATGTTGACCCGCAGAATCTTGGACATCTTCCACCTCCTGATATTGTGGTGAACTTTGGGGAATGGCTGTTAAAAGGTAATTACCTACCACAAAGGGCACAAAGGAGGCACAAAGGGGAATAAAATCCTTTGTGCCCTTTTTGGAGACTTCGTGTCCTTCGCGGTTTTTACAGAACGGCTCTCCGAAAAATAAAAAAAAGGAGCCCCTCAGGCCGGGATGTCCCGGCCGTACGGTGTCTCCTTTGCAAACGCGGCGGGCGTGGGGATTGCTCCCCACACCGTATCGCCCACCCGTCCCGGAGGGAGCGCAGTGGGTCGGAGAACCGGACTATGAGGTTGTGCAGGTGCGTCGGGCGCACGTCCTATCGGAGCATAATTATTATACACCGGAATTCGGGCCTGTCAAGAGCCAAAATGCCAGATTACGTGCCAGGCACTTCTCAAAGTGCCTGGCACGTTAACCCGTTACCGCCGGGGCACCAGCCGGGCCATCAGCGTCCGGTAGAAGTAATCCCGCTCCCGCACCCGGGCGAATCGGGCCACGCGCGGGCTGGCCTCCACCTCCACCGCCTCCCCGGGCGCCAGTTCCGCCACCACCTCCCCGTCCACAATCAACGAGGCCGGGGAGTGCTCCCGCACCACCACCCGCACCCGCACCCCTTCCGCCAGCACCACCGCCCGGTCCAAACTCAGGTGCGGGGCGACGGGCACCAGCAGGATGTTCCGCTGTTGCGGGGGCATAATCGGCCCACCCGCTGCCAGCGCGTAGGCCGTGCTCCCGGTGGGCGTGGCGACAATCAGCGCGTCCGCCACGTAGGTGGTGAGCAGGTCCCCGTCCACCCGGGCCTCCAGATGGACCACCCGCCCCAGCGCCCCCGGCCCCACCACCACGTCGTTCAGCGCGTCCTGCACCCGGCCCCCGGTCCCGACGGTCGCCCGCAGCATCATCCGTTCCTCCACCCAGTACTCCCCCCGCCATACCCGCTCCAGTACCTCCCTCCACCCGTCCGGTTCCGCCTCGGTGAGGAAGCCCATCCGCCCCAGGTTCACCCCCAGGATCAGCGTGGGGTGCCCGGCGGTGTGGTGGGCGGCCCGCAGGATGGAGCCATCGCCCCCCAGCGTGACCAGCAGGTCGGTATCGGGCAGGTCCGGGAGGACGGTGCCCTCGTCCAGGGAGTCCGTCTCCCAGACCCGGACGCCCCGTTCCCCCAGCCAGTGGGCGATTTCCCGGGCCAGCGGAGGCGCCGCCGGAAGGCGGGGGTGGACGAAGATGCCGACGGCCCTCAGGGAGTGACCCGTTGCCCCAGCCACGGGACCAGTTCCTCCAGCGGGACTTCGGTCTGATCTCCGGCGGCCATGTCCCGCACCGCCGCCGCTCCCCGGGCCAGTTCGTCCTCCCCCAGGATGACGACGTAGCGGGCGCCCCGCTTATCCGCCTCCCGCATCTGACTCTTCAGCCCCCGCTGGCCGAAAGCCATCCACACCGCCACTCCGGCCCGGCGGAGTTCGTCCGCCAGACGGACGGCCTCCCGGCGGGCGCGGTCCCCCAGATAGGCCAGAAAGACGCGGGGGGCCGGCAGGGGCGGGACCTCCAGTTCCTGCGCCTTCATCACCATGATGATGCGCTCTATGCCCGCCGCCACGCCCACGCCGGGGGTCGGCGGGCCGCCCAGCGCCTCGGCCAGCCCGTCGTAGCGGCCCCCGCCGCAGACGGCGGCCTGCGCGCCGATGCCCGCCGCCCAGACCTCAAAGACCGTCTTGGTGTAGTAGTCCAGCCCCCGCACCAGCCGGTGGTTCAGCGTGTACGGCCGTTCCAGCAGGTCCAGGTACTCCCGCAGTTGGGCGAAATGGTCGGCGCACTCGTCGCAGAGGTGGTCCGTGATGGGCGGCGCCGCCGCGATGACCGGCTGGCAGATTTCGGCCTTGCAGTCCAGTACCCGCAGGGGGTTGCGCGTTAGCCTCCGGCGGCAGTCCTCGCAGATCTCCCCGACGTGGCGTTCGTAGTACTCCTTCAGGACCTGGACGTACCCCGGCCGGCAGCGGGGACAGCCGGTGGAGTTGAGTTGGAAGGAGAGGTCATGGAAGCCCAGGCCGGCGTAGAGGTCCCAGATGAGGAGCATCACCTCCAGGTCGGCGACGGGGTCCATCTCGCCCAGAATCTCCATGTTGAACTGGTGGAACTGGCGGAAGCGTCCGGCCTGGGGGCGGTCGTACCGGAAGACGGGGCCGATAGAGTAGAGTTTGACCGGCTGAGGGCGGACGTGCATCCCGTTCTCAATGTACGCACGGACGACGCCCGCGGTGAACTCCGGCCGGAGTGTCAGCGACTCCCCGCCTTTGTCGGTGAAGGTGTACATTTCTTTCTCCACCACGTCGGTGGCGGCGCCGATGCCCCGGGCGAAGAGTTCGGTGGCCTCAAAGATAGGGACGTCTATCCGCTCAAAGCCGGCCCGGCGGGCCAGCCGCACGGCGAATTCGGTGACGTACTCCCAGTACGGTTGCTCTTCGGGCAGAATATCGTGGGTACCGGTGGGGCGCTGAAATCGCGGCATCGTTTCCTCCTGACCACAGACGACTGACCACGGACCACAGACCACGGACCACGGACCACTGTTGCCCGTCGTCTGTCGTCTATCGTCTGTCGTCTGTGGTCTATCGTCTGTGGTCTGTCGTCTATCGTCCGTCGTCCAAATTATACCTCTTTTCCCGGAATTGGCGAAGGATGGGGCGGGTCGGCGCGGGGGAGGAGGCGGGCCGTCACCAGGCCGGCCAGGGCGAAGAGGGTGGCCGCGCCCAGGAAGGGCATCCGCAGCCCGCCAGCCACCGCCAGCGCCGTGCTGAGCATCGGTCCGACGGCATTGGCGACAGAGGTGACGGTGGACTCCACGCCGTAGACGGTGCCCTGACGGCCGGGCGGAGCCAGGGCGGCCAGCGTCGCGCTGAGCGCGGTGATGGTGCCGCCCATCACGAATCCCGAGCCGGCCTGCAACAGAGCGAGCGCGGAGACGTCCCGGACAAAGTACTGGGGGACGTGGAGGGTCGCCGATCCCAGCGCGCAGAGCAGGAGCACCCGCCGCTCTCCCCAGCGATCGCTCAGGCGGCCCAGGAGGATGGCCCCGGCGGCCCCTGCGGCGGAACTGACCCCCTGAACCAGCCCGGAGAGGGTCGCCGCCGCCCCGGTGGGGGCCAGCGACTGGACCACCAGGGGCATCATCGGCGAGAGCGCCCGTGCCGCCAGCCGCATCAGAAACCGGACGCTGAGGACGCTGACCAGGGGCAGGGAGGAGAAGACCAGGCGCAGGTTGTCCCAGAGGGCCGTCCCCGCCGACTCCCCGCTCCGGAGAGGGGGCGAAAAATCCTCGCGGACCCGGAAGGCCACCATCAGCCCGCCAGCCAGCAGGAGCCCGCTGGTCGTCAGGAAAGTAGCGTGGAAGCCCAGTTGGTCGGCGATGAAGCCGCCCAGCAGGGGGCCGACGGAACTGCCCGCGTAAATGGCCATCTGCAGGAGCCCCAGCGCGTAGCCTACCCGGTCCCGGGGGGCTGTGCTGGCCACCAGTGTATTTGCCGCCGCCACGGTGCCCGTCAGCATGCCCTGGAAGGCCCGCAGCAGGGCCAGTTGGGGGGCACTCCGGGCCAGGGACATCAGCCCGATGACCAGCGCCCCGCCGAACATCGCCCGCTCCACCATTGGCTTCCGCCCGTACCGGTCCGCCAGGGAGCCCCAGATGGGAGCCATCACCGCCATCGTGACGGCGTGGGCGGAGAAAATCATGCCCGACCAGAACTTCACTGCATCCGGGGAAGTCACCCCGAGTTTCTGAACGTAGAAAGGGAGGATGGGCAGTACGGAAGAGAAACCGATGATGGACGCGAACTCGGCGAACCAGATGGCCCAGAGATTCTGTTGCCAGGATGCAGGTGATGGAGCAGGAGTCCGGGTCCTTCTCAGCATCGGTAGTGGATTATATCCCCTTTCTGGCAATGAGCAAACCGGGTTGGACCACGGACAACGGACCACAGACCACGGACGACGGACCACGGACCACCGACCACTGACTACAGACTACCAACGTAGCGCAGGCTGTTAGCCTGCACGCAGGTCTGGCGGCCCGCGCTACAGGGACGTGCCTTTACCAGCGCGTTTTATGGCGCCTGCCCGGGGGCCCCTGGCAGGTAGTTGCATTCGTTCGCAGTCAGGCACGAAGCGCCAGCGGAGCACCGTTTGGGGCCCTTCGGACGCCACTTCGCTTCGCCTCGGCGCGAGCGCCCTTCGGGCAGAGCCCTCTGGGCGAAGCCTTCGGCGCGTGGCGCTTCGTGGCTCACTACGAGCATTTTCGTCAGAGCATTGATAAACTCTGACGGACAGGGGGTGTGTCCCAAAGTTGTGGGACAACTGCTCGCAGTTGTCCTACACAGCAGCCAGGCCCGATAGAATCGGGACACACCCGACAAGGGCGGCAGTTGGTCAATTCGGCCTCTTTGTGGTACAATCCCATCAGTGTTGACCCCACCGGGGAAAGGAGAGAAATGGCAACGCTGTACGGTAGCATCGGGAAGTCCGTCAGGGCTCAAAGGGCGGAGAATGTTGCTGAGGGGATACAGGACTATCTGGGCCGGGTGGCCGCGCACATCCCGGCCGAGGTCATCACCGTGTACCTGTTGGGGAAGACGGTCGCTCCCAACGAGCCCATCCTGGGCATCTGGGGGGTCGTCTGCTGGGTGATGGCCTTCGGTCTGCGGTGGTGGGGGACCCAGGGGCCGGGGAAGGTTCTGAATGTCGTCCTGACCACGCTGGCCTTCCCTATCTGGGCGATGGTGATGGGGGGAACCATTCTGGGCTTCACCTTCGGCCAGC
>JAPYWT010000202.1 GCA_028276215.1 Thermoflexus sp.
GCCAGGTATCGGAGGACGGCCTCCCGGGCCAGCAGGGGGTCGTTGCGCCAGGAGCCGGTCTCCTCCGGGCGCAGGGTGGGCACGTGGCGGAGGTCGTCCCAGGTGGGGTCCTCCCGCCAGGCCCGGGCCAGCGTCAGCCGCTGACGGGCCGGAGGGGCCTGCAGCCAGTCGGTCACTGGCTCCGGGGACGGGCGGAGATGCCCGGCCCGGTCCACCCGCAGCCAGCCCAACCGCCCGACCAGGTGGCGCAGGAAGGCCCACCGTTCCGGGTCGGGGTCGCGCAGGTAGCGCGAGAGGTCGGCCCCGGCGGAGGACGGCCACTTTCCCCCCGCTGTGGCACGGACCGGGTGGACCTGGAAGTAAGCCAGGAGGGTGCAGAGGTCATCCAGGAGCGCGTCGCTGGGAGGGACGGGGGAGGTCGGCGGGGACGTCGGCGCCAGACGGAAAAGGGGGACGGGCGAGAGCGGCAGCAGAGCCCGCAGGGGGTCCGGGATCAGGGCCACTTCGTAGAGGCCGGTGGGGCCTTCCACGACGGTCCGGTACACCAGCCCCCGGTACCAGAGGGACTCCGCCACCGATGCCGGAGACTCCCAGGGCCGCTCCTGCCGGAGGCGGCCCGGGCCCATGTCCCGCACCGGCCCCCAGCGGCGGACGAAGGTGGGCCAGGCCACCGCCCCGCCGACGGCGTGGAGAAACTCCAGCGCGGCCCGCTCCTGGGGGGAGAGGGACGCCCACATCTCTTCCACCCGCCGGGGGTCTCCCATCTGCGCTTCCAGCGCGGCGACGGCCTCCACCCGGCGGTCGGGCAGGCCCTCCAGCCCCCAGTGGCGGGCGACCACTTCCAGCCGCACCGCATCCACATCAGCCAGACACTGCGCCAGATTCCGGCTCATCCTCCCAGGCCTGTTTGCAGAGACTTCTCTAAGCGCGGGGAACCTGGCTCCCTCACCCACCGGCTTTGCCGCCACCCTCTTTCCTGAACCTGGCCTTTTGGATGGGGAATGAAGATAATTTTGCATCGGCGGCAGAGCCGCCGATGCAAAATTATCCTGGCCTCCCAGGCTGGTACCCCAATTCCACAACAGATTGACCAGGTGAACCCCTAAGGGCCTGTTTATCAAAAGAGCGCAAACTCGCGGCTGATAATCCGGTCCCGGACCTGGTGGACCCGGCTCAGGTGCTCATCCAGAATGGCCTCCACATCGGCCTGGATGCTGGGGGTCAGGTTACCGGAGACCGGGCGCACCTGGGCCGTCGCGATCAGGGGCTGATCCAGGGGCTTCCCGATCTGGGAAAGGATGTAGACGGTAGCCTCGCGCACCGTCGGCACTCGCTCCACGATATCCCTCGCCACCAGCATGGCCAGCACGTTGTAGACCTTGCCCACATGGGAGATGGGATTCTTCCCGCAGGCTGCCTCCAGGCTGGCTGCGCGGAAGGGGGTGATCAGACCGTTCACCCGGTTCCCTCGCCCCACAGCACCGTCGTCGCCCATCTCGGCGGAGGTGCCGGTAAGGGTCAGGTAGACCGCACCGGCATCCACATCGTCGGCGGTGTTCACAGCCACCACCACCTTCCGGGTGTCCAGTTGGCTGGCGAAGGACTGGATGGCCTCCTGGGCCGCGTGTTTCAGTTCCAAATATTCGGCCATATCCGCGACGCGCGTAGCGATGAACGGCAACGCCACGGTGAGCACCATCTCATCCCCCCGGCGCGCTCCCATCACCTTCACGTCCTCACCGATGGGGAACTGGTCAATCAGTTGGTAGTTGATGTAGCGTGAGGTCTCGTAGACCGCCCGTTCCAGCCCGGACCGGGGCCAGTGACTGACGCCGAAACTGGTGTCGTTGGCCGTCACCTGCTCCACTGCGTGCACCAGTTCCTCGGCCCCGCGTCCCACATAGGAGTCTATGACCATATGCCGGTCAGGGTCCAGATAGCGCATGGTCTCCCGGATGTGCTGGCGGGCCGCCTGAATGGCAATGGTATCCAGGGGAATCTTCCGGCCCCGATACGTCGGAGTGCCGCGACCAGCAATCTGGATGCGGATGGGGCGGATCATATGGCCGCCGCCGAAGCCGACCTCCACCTCCCCGGCCACCAACTGCACCTTGTCAAAGTTGTGATGCAGCAGGGTCCCCAGGTTCTCCAGGCACCAGCGGCAGTATTCCACGGAAATCCGCTCTGCGATTCCGTCACACAGGCTATCGGGATGACCGATGCCTTTGCGCTCCACAATCTCCACTGGGAGGTCTTCAATGTATTGTCCGCTGGCTTCTGTTACAACGATATTTCGCTTGGACATTTTCATCTCCTTTCAGGGGGCTCCCGGTGGGTGCACTCTGAGGGCAGGCTGGGGGAACGGGGGAGGAAGAAAAAAGCCCCCTCTGGAAAGACAGAAGGGGCACGACAGGCGCGCCGCCTCTTATCTTCCAGAACGATCCCGTTCTGCCGGAATTGGCACCTGGGGCAGAGACTGACGGTCACTGGTTACGGGATGGTCAGTCTCTGCCCTGGTTGCCGAGGCTTCACAGGGCCGGTCCCTCCGCCTCTCTGGATAAGAGTGCCGCCGGGGCTATTCAATTGTTGTTTGAATCATACCACAAAGGCCAGATTTGTCAAGGGGAATTGCCGAAAAGTCTATTGACGATTTGACCAAATAGCGGTAGAATGATATTGCTGAACCGGAAATCTCCAGTCATTCGCTGGATTCAGGAGGTCGGAAAATGGAACGGGAAATCGGAACAGATACAGTCAAGCGCGGTCTGGCCCAGATGCTGAAGGGCGGGGTCATTATGGACGTGACCAACGCCGAGCAGGCCCGGATCGCTGAAGAGGCGGGCGCCTGCGCGGTGATGGCCCTGGAGCGGGTCCCGGCGGATATTCGCGCCCAGGGCGGCGTGGCCCGTATGGCCGACCCGGAGAAAATTCTGGAGATCATGGAGGCTGTCTCCATCCCGGTGATGGCCAAATGCCGCATCGGTCACTTCGTGGAGGCGCAGATTCTGGAGGCGCTGGGGGTGGATTTCATTGACGAGAGCGAGGTGCTGACCCCCGCCGATGAGGAACACCACATTGACAAGCGCAAGTTCAAGGTCCCCTTTGTCTGCGGGGCCCGGAACCTGGGGGAGGCCCTGCGACGCATCGGCGAGGGAGCAGCGATGATCCGCACCAAAGGGGAGGCGGGCACCGGCAACGTGGTGGAGGCCGTCCGGCATGCCCGCGCCGTTCTGGGGGAAATCCGCCGCCTGACCACGATGGCCGAAGAGGAGATGATGGCCTACGCCAAAGAGATCGGCGCCCCCTACGAACTGGTGGTGGAGACGGCCCGGCTGGGACGACTGCCGGTGGTGAACTTCGCCGCCGGTGGCATTGCCACCCCTGCCGATGCCGCGCTGATGATGCAACTGGGGATGGACGGCGTCTTCGTGGGCAGTGGCATCTTCAAGAGCGGCGACCCGGTCCGGCGGGCGCGGGCCATCGTCCAGGCCGTCACCCACTACAATGACCCACAAATTCTGGCAGAGATCAGCCGCGGCCTGGGTGAGCCGATGGTCGGCATCAACATCAGCCTGATCCCGGCCGAAGAGCGGCTGGCGATAAGAGGATGGTAGAGCAAAGTTGCGGGCTTTCGGGAGAGCCTGGTATCTGGTAAATCGGTATCTGGTATACTGGTATACTGGTACAATTGAAGATGCCCCCGTAGGAACTTTCCCGTTTTGGGAAAAGGGGCTATGTCTGTTCCTCCAAATGCCTGGCGGGAGAGGAAAATGAGGGTCCGGTCGGTAACTGCGGACGTGGACGTTGGAGAGTTGGCTAAAGAACTGGCTATGAGCGAACAGGACCTGCTTGTACAAAGCCTGCGGTCTTTCATCGCTGAACAGTTGCGGCTTCTGCGGGCAGAAAAGCAGGCCCGGTGTGCCCGGTTTGGCGTCACCTCGCTGGAGGAGATGGACCGGTTGATCTCCGAAGGTGCCGTAGAAGAGGAAGAGATTCTGGACGACTTCCAGAATGTAGATTATCTGACAGCCCGTATTGAGCACCTGGAGCGCCTGCTGGAGACTCTTCAATGATCAACCTGTTCCGTCTGGCCCGGATTGCGAGGACGGAGTGAACTATGATGAAAATTGGTGTCCTGGCTCTGCAAGGTGCTTTCATTGAGCACGAACATGTCCTGGCCCGCCTGGGCGTTCAGCCGGTAGAGGTACGGCTGCCGGAACACCTGGAGGGCCTGGACGGCCTCATCATCCCCGGCGGAGAATCCACCACCATGGGCCTTCTGGCCCAGAAGTGGGGCCTGCTGGAGCCGCTGCAGGCGTTCGCCCGCTCCGGGCGGCCCATCTGGGGGACCTGTGCCGGGATGATTCTGCTGGCGAAGGAGGTCGTGGACGGGGTGCCCGGTCAGCCCATCCTGGGTTTGATGGACATCACCGTCCGGCGCAACGCCTTTGGCCGTCAGGTGGATAGTTTTGAGGCCGACCTGGCGGTTCCCCTCCTGGGAGACCCGCCCTTCCACGCCGTCTTCATTCGCGCACCGGTCATTGAGCGGGTGGGAGCGGGGGTGGAGGTCCTGGCCGCTCTGGAAGACGGGACAGCGGTGGCGGTGCAACAGGGCAACCTGCTGGCGACTGCCTTTCATCCGGAATTGACCCGGGACGAACGATTTCACCACTACTTCCTGAAACTGACAAAATGAAGATGCAAACAGACACTCTGGACATCCCGTTGCTGCTCCGGCTGATAGAGGAGAACCCGGAATGGCGGGCACTCTTTCGGCGCGCGTTGCTGAGTGATGACATACTGGAACTGCCCGAACTGTTCCGACGGCTTAGCGCGCATGTAGAGGCCATCGCGGAATCACAATGGCAGATCAACGAGGTCCTCAAAGAACTGGCCGAGGCCCAACGGCAGACCGATGAGTCGGTCAAAGCGCTGGCGGAGGCCCAACGGCGCAGCGAGGAGGCCCAACGGCGCAGCGAGGAGCGGCTGGACCGGCTGGAGGCCGCCGTCCAGGAACTGGCCGAGGCCCAACGGCAGACCGATGAATCGGTCAGAGCGTTGATGGAGGCCCAACGGCAGACCGATGAGTCGGTCAAAGCGCTGGCGGAGGCCCAACGGCGCAGCGAGGAGGCCCAACGGCGCAGCGAGGAGCGGCTGGACCGGCTGGAGGCCGCCGTCCAGGAACTGGCCGAGGCCCAACGGCGGACGGAGCAACGGGTAGAGGAACTGGCCGAGGCCCAATGGCGGACGGAGCAACGGGTAGAGGAACTGGCCGAGG
>JAPYWT010000321.1 GCA_028276215.1 Thermoflexus sp.
ATCCTCAATGTATAAAATCTTTGGACTGTTCATGTCCAGGCTATCTCCTGTGCAGCTACTGTAAAGGGGGAAAAAGAGATTTTGTTACGGATTCCCTCCGCCACAAAATCCCCCCTTCCCCGCCTGAACCATCACGAAGGTGAAACCGAACCGCCCAAATTATAACACAATTCCTAAAGTATGCACTTCCTCTCACAGTTACAAAACAGTTAGGGAAGCGTTACCACCACCTTGCGACCTGCGACCTGCTCCCTGTCAGAACCCCTCCATCCGGCTCAGGTCCACGATGCCGTCGGCCAACGCAACGATGTGTTGCAGAAGGGCCAGACGGTTCTCCCGCAACGCCGGGTCCTCCGCCATCACCATCACCCCCGTCTCCCGCGCGAAGAACCGGTCAATGACGTCCACCAGCGGCAGGAAGGCGGTGAAGAAATCGTCCACCGAACTGTCGGGCCGGACCTGCCGGCGGGCCTTCTGCCAGGCATCGTACAGTTCCTGCTCTATCGGGTGGACGAAGCGGCTGGGGTCCAGGGTGAACCGTTCGGCGAAGTCGCGGGTGATGCGGACGCAGCGGGCGTAGTTATCCAGGATGCGCGGCCAGTCTTCCCGCGCCGTCCAGCGGCTCAGCGCCTCCACCGCCAGCAGGGCCCGGTACGGGTCGTCGCCCCGGGCGGCCAGGACGGCCTCCACGGCGTCGTGGCGGAACCCCTGCTCCCGCAGATACACCCGCAGCCGTCCGGTGAAGAACTCCAGCGCGGCCTCCAGCGCCGCCGGGTCGGCCTGGACGGGCAGGAGACGGGCCGCCGCCGAAAGCCCGGCGCGGACGGAGAAGAACCGCCGCGCGCCGATGAGGGCCTGCACCATCCCCAGCGCGTCCCGGCGCAGGCCGTAGGGGTCGGCGGAGCCGCTGGGCACCAGCCCCACGGCGAAGAGGCCCGCCAGGCTGTCCAGCCGGTCCGCCAGGCCCAGAGCCAGCCCCGGCAGGGTCTCGGGAAGCGCGTCCCCGGCGAAACGGGGCAGGTAGTGCTCAAAGATGGCCCGGGCCACCTCCGGCGGCTCCCCGGACTTCAGGGCGTACTCCCGCCCCATGACGCCCTGCAAACTGGTGAACTCCACCACCATCTGGGTCGCCAGGTCGGCCTTGCAGAGGTGGGCGGCGCGCCGGGCGATTGCCGTCTCCTCCTCCGTCAGGCCCAGCATGCGGGCCACTTCGGGCACCAGTTCCTCCAGACGGCGGGCCTTATCCAGCATAGAGCCCAGTTGCTCCTGGAAGGTGAGGGTCGCCAGCCGGGGCAGGAAGGACTCCAGGGGCCGGGCGGTGTCCTCCCGGTAGAAGTAGTCGGCGTCGGCGAAGCGGGCCCGCAGCACGGCCTCGTTGCCCTGCCGGACGACGTCCAGGTGCTCCTCCCCGCCGTTGCGGACGGCGACGAAGTACGGCCGCAACCGCCCATCGCCGTCCAGGACCGGGAAGTAGCGCTGGTGTTTCTTCATCACGGCGATCAGGACCTCGGTGGGGAGGCGCAGGTATTCTTCCTCAAAGTGGCCCAGGAAGGCCGTCGGTTGCTCCACCAGGTTGGTCACCTCCTCCAGGAGGTCCGGGTCCTCCGGCACCCGTCCGCCCACGGCGGCGGCCCGTTCGGCCACCTGCGCGGCGACGGCGGCGCGGCGCTCATCGGGGTCCACCAGAATCCCGTGGGCCCGCATCCGGTCCAGATACTCTTCCGCGCGGGCCAGGGAAATCTCCGGGGAGCCCTGGGGCCGGGAGCCCCGGGTAACGCAGCCGCTGTAGAGCCCCGCGTAGTCAAAAGGAATGACCGCGTCGCCCAGGAGGGCCACCAGCCAGCGGATGGGGCGGGAGAAGGCGACGCCGGTCTCGTTCCAGCGCATGCTCATCGGGAAACGCAACCCGGCGACCAGCCGGGGGAGGAGGTCCATCAGCACCTCCGGGGTCGGGCGGCCCTCCACCTGCCGGACGGCGACGACGTACTGCCCGCCGTCCATCTCCCGGACCTGCAGGTCGGCGACGTCCACGCCCTGGCGGCGGGCGAAGCCCTGGGCGGCCTGGGTGGGGCGGCCCTCGGCGTCAAAGGCGGCGCGGGCCGGCGGCCCCTTGACCACTTCCTCCAGCGGGCGCTGGCGGGGCGCCAGACCGTCCACCAGCAGGGCCAGCCGCCGGGGCGTCCCCAGAACACGCAGGTTTTCGTAGTCCAGACGGGCCTCCGCCAGAAGGGCCGGGGCCCCCTCCCGCAGTTGGGCCAGGGCCAGGGAGAGGTCCCCCGCCGGGAGTTCTTCGGTGCCGATTTCCAGCAGGAGCGTCGCCGGGCCGGGGGGCGGCGGCGGGGGCGGGGTGCCCTCGGGCCAGGTTTCCCGCCGGGGCGCACGGGCCCGCCACGGGAACCCGGCCTTCTCCCGCTGGCTCACGTAGGCCTGGGCGACCTGCCGGGAAAGTTCCCGCATCCGGCGGAAGAAGAGGGCCCGCTCCGTCACGCCGACGGCGCCGCGGGAATCCAGCAGGTTGAAGGTGTGGGAGCAGCGGAGGATGTAGTCGTGGGCCGGGATGACCAGCCCGGCCTCCAGGCATCGGCGGGCCTCGTCTTCAAAGAGGTCGTACATCCGCCGCAGGGCGTCTATGTCCGCCACCTCAAAGTCGTAGCGGCAGTGCTCCACCTCGGGGGTCAGGAGGACGTCGCCGTAGGTGTGGACGCCGTCCCAGTCAATCTCCCAGACGGAGCGGACCCGCTGGAGGAACATCGTGATGCGTTCCAGGCCGTAGGTGATTTCCACCGCCGGGGGTTCCAGGGTCATGCCGCCGGCCTGCTGGAAGTAGGTGAACTGGGTGATTTCCAGGCCGTCCAGCCAGACCTCCCACCCCAGGCCCCAGGCGCCCAGGGCGGGGCTCTCCCAGTTATCTTCCACGAAGCGGATGTCGTGCTCCTCCCGGCGGATGCCCAGGGCCTCCAGACTCTGCAGGTAGATTTCCTGCGGGTTGCCGGGGTCGGGCTTGAGGATGACCTGGAACTGGATGTGCATCTGCATCCGGTTGGGGTTCTCCCCGTAGCGGCCGTCGTCGGGCCGGTAGGAGGGCTCCACGTAGGCGACGTTCCAGGGCTCCGGCCCCAGGACGCGCAGGACGGTGGCGGGGTTCATCGTCCCGGCGCCGACTTTTTCGCTATATGGCTGCCAGAGGAGGCATCCCCTCTCGGCCCAGAACTGCTGAAGGCGAAGGATGACTTCCTGAAAGGTCAACGGACGGTCCATAGGGTCTCCTGTCTCAGGTCGCAGGTCGCAGGTCTCAGGTCTCAGGTCGCAGGTCGCAAGGCGCAGGTCGCAGGGCGCATGTCGCAGAGCGCATGCTCTCTTCCATTGTAACACAGGCGGGGAAAAGAGACAACTGCATTTCTCACACAGAGACACAAAGGCAACTGTATTTCTCATTTCTCACACAGAGACACAAAGGCACAAAAAATTTTTATTTTTTTATTTTCTTTGTGTCTTTGTGTGAGGTTTCTCCCCGGTTGCGCGATGGGGGGCTGGTGCTATAATCTTCCGCGTGAAAAGCCTCATCATCTACAACCCCATTGCCGGCCCCCGTGACGTCTGGAGGGAACTGAAGCGGGTACGCCGGGAACTCGCCGCCCGGGGCTGGTCGGTGGAGATAGAGACCACCCGCCGGGCCGGGGAGGCCACGACGCTGGCACGGGAGGCCGCCCGGGCCGGGCTGGGGGCCGTGTGGGCCGCCGGTGGGGACGGGACCGTCAACGAAGCCGTCAACGGGCTGGTCGGCACGGAGACCGCGCTGGGTGTCCTGCCGGTGGGCACGGGCAACGTCTGGGCGCGGCAACTGCACCTGCCCGTCTACACCCTGACCCACCCCTTCCGGCTGCGGGAGGCGGCGGTCGCCCAGGCCGGGGGCCGCGTCCGGAGAGTGGACGTGGGCCGCCTGAACGACCGTCACTTTCTCC
>JAPYWT010000204.1 GCA_028276215.1 Thermoflexus sp.
CAGGGAGCGGCGCTCAAAGACGCCCCGCTCCGGGTCGGGCACCAGGACCGAGCCGTGGGTGGCGCCGGTGGCCCGCACGGCCTCATCGGTGAGTTGGTCCAGGATGAGGGCGGGGTCCAGGGTGGAATTGACGGCCTGGCCGATGCGGTAAAGGGCCTCCAGGCGCTGGCGGGCGGCCCGCTCCTGCTCATAGAGGCGGGTGTTCTGGACGGCCGCGGCGACGTGGCCCGCCAGCGCTTCCAGCGTCGCCACGTCCAGCGGGGTGAAGGCATCCCGCTGGCCGCTCTGAAGGGTGAGCACGCCGATGAGGTGCCCGTGGTACTTCAGGGGGACATCCAGTTCGGCCCGGGTTTCGGTAAGGTACGGGGCGATGTAGCGGGGCTCCTGGCTCACGTCGTTCGCCAGGAGGGTCTGACCGGTCCGGGCCACCCAGCCGATCATCCCCTCGCCGACCCGCTGGCGGAAGCCGGGCGGGGTGAGGCCGGCCCAGATGCCCGCCCCGGCGACAAATTCCAGTTCCCCGGCCTCCTCGTCCAGGAGCATCAGGCCCGCGTAGTCGTAGCCGAAGGCACGGACAACGCCCTCCACGGCCTCCGGATAGACTTTCTCCGGCTCCAGGAGGGCCGCCAGATGCTCTCCCAGTTCGGCCACGGCGGCTATCCGGCGGGCCCGCTCCTGTTCGGCCTCGTAGAGGCGGGCGTTGAGGAGGGCCCCCGCCAGGACGGCCCCGGCGGCCTCTAACAGGCGGACGTGGTCGGGGGTGAAGGCCGCCTCCCGCAGGCTCCCCAGCGACATCACGCCGACCAGTTCCTCCCCGAAGAGGAGGGGAACGCTGACGGCAGAGCGGACCGCTTCGTCCATTCCCCGGACCACCAGCCAGCGGTCGTCCCGGGAGACGTCGTCCACGACGGCGGCCTGGCGGTGGAGGGCGACCCAGCCCGTCAGTCCCTGGCCGACTCGCGGTTGGAGGCGCCGGTCCAGTTCCTCTACGGAGGCCTCGTCGTGGCCGGTGGCGGCGATGATGCGCAGGCGGGAGGTGCCCGGTTCGGCCAGGCAGATGACCCCCTGGTCGGCCTCCGTCATCGCGCGGAGGGTCTCCAGGGCCTCCCGGGCGACGGCCCGCACGTCCAGGGTAGCGGAGAGGCGCTGGCCCAGTTGGTGGAGGAAATCCAGGTGCTCCCGCTCCCGCCGGACCTCGTCGTAGAGACGGGCATTGGTGAGGGCGACGGCCGTCTGGGCGGCGAAGAGTTCCAGGACGTCGGCGTCGGCCTGGGAGAAGGTGCGGGGCGGGTCCGCCAGGAGGACCAGGACGCCCAGCATCTCCTCCCCCCGGCGCACCGGCGCGCCGATGACCGCCGTCCAGGGATAATCGGCGTACCCGGCCGCGCGGCCCTCCCAGTGCGAATAGTCGTCCACCCAGAAGGGGCGGCCCGTCTCCCAGACCCGGCGGGTGACGCCCCCCTCGGAGGGACGCAGGCGGGTGCCGACCGGAGGCTGATTCGGCCCGACGGAGACCACCCACTCCAGGACGTCCTCCTCGGGCCGGTACAGGTAGAGCCCCCCGGCGCTCCCGCCCACCAGGTCCAGCGCCCGCCGGACGATGGAGGGGAGGAGGACGTTCAGGTCCGTCTGGGCGAAGAGTTCCAGGCCAATCTGGCGGAGGGCCTCCGTCTGGGCGGCCTGGCGCCGGACCGCCTCCTCGGCCCGCACCCGGTCGGTCAGGTCCAGCACGGTGCCCAGGATGGCCGGGCGGCCCCGGTACTCCACGCGGGTGCCCAGGACCTCGCAGGGGAAGCGGGAGCCGTCCTTGCGCAGCCCCTGAACGGTGTAGCGGACGCTCAGCGCTTCGCCCGTCAGCCGTTTCCGGATGTTCTCCGCGACCTGCTCCCGGTCTTCGGGGGCCACCACGTCCAGCGGCCCCAGGCGGTCTATGAGTTCCTCCGGCTCGTAGCCGAACATCCGGGCCCCGGCGGGGTTGACGTACCGGAGCAGGCCGTCCTGGATGAGGTAGATGCCGGTCAGCGCGTGTTCGGCCAGGAGGCGGAAACGCTCCTCGCTCTCCCGGAGGGCCTCCTCCTGCTCCAGGGAGTGGAGGGCGAAGGCCAGGTCGCTGGCCACCTCGGCCAGGAGGCGCTGTTCCTCGGAGGACGGGGGGATACCCGCTGGCAGGGCGACGGAGAGGACGCCGTAGACCCGGCCCCCGTACGCCATACGGACGGTGAGCGCGGCGGCGCCCCGGTAGGGGAACCGGAGGGGACAGGCTGTGCAGGCCATAGGGTCGGGGGTGATCACCGGGTCGGGAACGGCCAGGGCCTGCCGGGCGCAATCGGGGGGAGTCCCGGCCGTCCAGGCCTGCAGCAGGGCCGGGAAGCCCTCCTGGACGCAGCCGGCTGCGCTCCCCCGGACGGCCCGGCCGGCCTCATCGGTCGCCACGCACCAGGCCCCGGTGTATCCCCGCGTCACCAGTTCCTCGCAGGCCTGCTGGAGAAGGCGCTCCCGGTCCCGCTCCCGTGCGATGGCCTGGTTGATGTTGCGGATGGCCCGCAGGACGGCGTTGAGGTGGGCCAGTTCCTCCTGCTTCTCTTCCAGCGCGTCCAGCGTCTCGTTGAAGGCGCGGGCCAGGTCGGCCAGTTCGTCCTGGCCGCGCACGGCCACCCGGCGCCGGGGTTCACCCCCCGCGCCGACGGCCCGCACGTCGGCCCGCAGGGCCGCCAGGCGGGCCAGGACGGAGCGGTCCAGCAGGAGGACGGCGGCCAGCGTCACCAGCAGGCCCAGCGCGGCCGTCGTGACGACCAGATACTGGAGGGCCATGCGGCCCCGGGCGACGATGTCGCGGGGGCCCTCGGTGCGCAGGATCAGCGCCGGGCGGCCGTAGAGGTCGGTCATCAGCCCGTACCCGGCGATGCGGGCATCGTCCAGGGGGCGGGCCAGAACCGGCGCCTCCGGGGAGAGGGAGGGGTAGGCCGCGCGCAGGTCGTCGGGCCACTCTTCCGGACGGTCGGCCCGGTGGGCCGTGACGGAGAGGTCCAGATGGGCGCTCATCCGGGCCAGAAGGTCGGAGTTCAGGTAACGGCCGAAGACCACCGCGCCGCGCGCCGGGCCCTGCTCCTCAGAAGTGAGGATGGGGCGCGCGGTCACCAGAAGGACGCCCTCGGGCAGCAGGAGCAGGCCGCGCGTGCCCTCTTCGGGAGGACGGGCCAGGAGCACCAGCGCGTCGTACACCCCCTGGGGGACGGGGGCCTCCCGGTTCGCCTCCAGGTCGTACGCGCCGGCCCAGACCACGCGGCCGGAGGTGTGGACGAAGAGCATCAGGTTGAGGTGGGCGGCCTGGAAAGCTTCGTTGACGAGATTGGTGTGGATGTAGGCGGGGTTGGCGTCCTCAATGAACGCGTAGGTGTCGTCCCAGGAGGCCCAGTCGTGGTTGAGGACGTCCATGGCCCGCAGTTCGTCCGTCAGGAACATCCGGACACGGTGGACGTCCCGCTCCGTATCCCGGACCTCCGCCTCCGCGAAGGCCCGCAGGAGGGTCTGGGAGAAGATGAGGCCCAGGATGGCCGTCAGGGCGGCGGTGACCAGGCCGATGGTCAACAGGGTTCGGATTCGCAGGGACATGTTTTTTCTATAAAAACCACGAAGGACCTCACCCCACCCCCGCCGCCTGCGGCGGCACCCCCTCCCCTCTCCTGAACAAAGTTCAGGAGAGGGGAGGGGGTTGGGGGAGGGGTGAGGTGGATCACATCCTTTCCAGCAGGATGGTGACCGGGCCGTCGTTGTGGATTTCCACCAGCATATGGGCGCCGAAGATGCCGGTCTGGACGGGGACGCCGGCGGCGGCCAGTTCTTCGGCGAAGCGGCGGACCAGGGGCTCCGCCACCTCCGGCGGGGCGGCGTCGGTGAAGGAGGGGCGGCGGCCCCGGCGCGCGTCGGCGTAGAGGGTGAACTGGGAGACGACCAGCGCCTGGCCGCCCACGTCCAGGAGGCCGGCGTTCATCTTGCCTTCGGCGTCCTCAAAGATGCGCAGGCCGGCCACCTTCTGGGCCAGCCAGCGGGCCGCCTCGTCGGTGTCGGTGTGGGTCACCCCCACCAGCACCACCACCCCCGGCCCGATGGCGGCGACGGTCTCCCCGTCCACCGATACCTTTGCCTGCCGAACGCGCTGGACGACGATGCGCAACTTCTCCCTCCTCGGATGCAACCACCTCACCTCTCCCCCCGGCCCCTCCCGGAGGGGGGATTGGGGGTTTCTCCCCCTTCTCCTCCCCGTTTCGGGGAGTAGAAGGGGGCTGGGGGGATGAGGAGGGGTTCATGGCTCACTTTTGAACCAGATAGCCTTTCTTTGCCAGCCACTCCGTCACATACCGGGCGAAGAGCCGGAAGTCGTCCAGGTCGCTCTGCAGATGGTCGTAGACTTCCCGCAGGTTGACCTGGCGATAGCGATGCACCAGGATGTTGCGGAAGCCCGCCATACCCATGATGCGGCCCGCGAAGGCAGGCGGCAGAATCCCTTCTTTCCCCAGGGCCACAATGATGTCGCGGTACTCTTCCACCGGGTGCTCGGTTTCCGCCGCCAGGATATGGCTGCCCACGTCCAGCAATGCCTGAATCGCCATCTGGAGGCCGTGCTCCACCGCCCAGTAATGTTTGGTCGTGGCCACAAATTCATCGTAGGAGAGATGGCGGTACTGCTCCAGTTCGTCCAGGTACTGGCCCAGGGCCGTCAGGAGGGCAGTGATCGTGTCAATGTCTACCATATCTCCCCTCCTGAATCCGCCTGACCAGGTAATACCGCTGCACCTCCCGGATGGGTCGGGTGTCCAGATAATCGCGCAGGGCCTCGGTCTGGAAGCGCACCCGCAGACGGTCGTCCTGGCAATACAACAACTGGCCGTACCGGCGCACCTGGTTCCGCAGGACGGGCGACGCCTCGGCCAGGTCCACCACCTCCACGTCGTTGCGGCGGAAGACGCCTATGAGTTCGGCGATCAGGCGGCAGCGAAGGTCAAACCGCGCGCGGGGGCTTAAGTCGTCTGCGAAGAGGACGGCAATATCCACATCCGAGAGACGCCCGGCTTTCCCGCTGGCCTGCGAGCCGAAGAGGTAGGCCAGGGTGACCTGATGCTCCCGGAAGAGTCGCTGCAGTTCCGGCAAAAGGGGCCGAATATCCCCGATGGGACCCCCTTCACGCATCGTCGCTCACCCTTTCCGCCCCGCGCAGTGTTCTCCTACGGCAGCCCTACCGCCGCCTTCACCTCGGCA
>JAPYWT010000205.1 GCA_028276215.1 Thermoflexus sp.
CCCCCTCCTCTGGACCGCCGTCATGGCCCTCCCCACCGTCCTGGCGGAGGACGCCCCCCACTTCCTGCGAGCGGTGGGAATGCTCCCCGTCCTGGCCTTCCTCCCCGCCCTGGGGCTGGACGCGTTGATGCAAAATCCACCACAAAGACACGAAGACACGAAGAAAAATCTTTATCACTTTGTGTCTTCGCGTCTTCGCGGTTCTCCAATCAGTGTGGTGGTCAGCATCCTGGCTATCGGGCTGGAACTGGTGAGCGGGGCACGCGCGTACTTCGGCCCCTACGCCCGCAACCCGACCACCGGGTACTGGTTTGAGCGGGGCGCGGTCGCCCTGGGGGCCGACATCAACCGCTTCCTGGGCATCGGCTGGTCGGGGGAGGCATCGCCCTTCACCCCCACCGCCGGGCCGGAGGGAGTGGTCTATCTGGACCCCCTGCTCTGGGAGGACTGGCCTCAGGTCCGGTTTCTGGTGACGGCTCCGGATCGGGTGCAGGTGGGGCTGGAGGCCCGGAGTGAGCCACGAAGCGAAGCGGAGTGGCGCCCCACCGCCGTCTTCCTCTGGCCCTACGGCGACTGGACCCGCGCCTGGGCCCTGCTCCCCCACCCCGCGGCGATCACC
The DNA here is from genome assembly GCA_028276215.1 of Thermoflexus sp. GTDB lineage: Bacteria > Chloroflexota > Anaerolineae > B4-G1 > DUEL01 > SpSt-77. The sequence continues at coordinate 620 of JAPYWT010000205.1, forward strand.
GTGCTGGAGGGCCCCCTCTCCCAGCACGACCGGGACACCGGGCCCTTCACCACCTACCTGGCCTTCCTGGCGACCCGTCCGGGCCCCGCCGCCCCACCCCAGGCCCGCCTCCAGGGCGGCGTGGAGTTCCTGGGAGCAACGGTCATCCCTCAGGAGGACGGCGCGGTGCGGGTGCGGCTGCGCTGGCGGGCCACTGCCCCGTTGGCCGGAGAGTACGCCGTCTTCCTGCACTATCGGCGGGACGGGCAGACGGTCGGGCAGGGGGATAGCCCCCCGGCCAGTGGCCGTTACCCCACCCCCCTCTGGCAACCCGGAGACGTCCTCAACGACGACCACATCGTGCCCGGCGTCGGCCGTCCCCAGCCGGGCCGGGACGAGTTGGTCTTCGGCCTCTGGAACCCCCAGACCGGCGAGTACCTCTCCGTGTTGGACGAGGCCGGGAACCCGGCGGGGGTGGAAATCCGTGTTCCGATCCAGGAAGGGGTCGTGGATGAGAATTCTGATCGTGGAAGATGAGGTGGACCTGGCCAGGGCTCTGGCGCGTGGGCTAAAACAGGAGGGCTACGCGGTGGACATCGCGCTCAGCGGCGAAGAAGGGTGGGCAAAGGGGGAAATCAACGAGTACGACCTGGTCATCCTGGACCTCAACCTGCCCGATATGGACGGCCTGGAGGTCTGCCGGTGCCTGCGGGAAAGCAAGCCCGAACTGCTGATTCTGATGCTGACGGCACGGGGTCGGCTGGAAGACCGGGTCACCGGCCTGGACCGGGGCGCGGATGATTATCTGGTCAAGCCCTTCTACTTTGAGGAACTGCTGGCTCGCATCCGGGCCCTGCTGCGGCGAGACCTGCGAGCCCGGCAGCCAGTCCTGCGGGCCGGAGACCTGACCCTGGATCCGGCCACCCACGTTGCCTGGAAGGGGAAGCGGCGTCTGGAACTCACCGCCAAAGAATTCGCGATCCTGGAGTACCTGATGCGCCGTCCCGGCGAGGTCGTCTCCCAGGAAGACATCATTGAGCACGTGTGGGGTGAGAATGTCAACCTGTTCACCAGCAGTGTACGCGTGCACATCTGCTCGCTACGTCGTAAGTTAGGGGACGACGCGAAGCATCCGAGATACATTGAAACCGTTGCCGGGGGATACCGGCTGCTGGTGCCGGAAGGAGAGGGGAATGAAACCCCACCAGCCTTCTGGTAAACGTCTGTTTACCCTGACCCTGCGTCAGCGTTTGACCCTCTGGGTGGGCGGCCTGATGCTGGCCCTGGGGTTGATGCTGGTCGTTTTTATCAACGCTTTTGTGGCAATTCGGTTGCCCCCGGCTGTGCGCGCTGTTGTTTTGGTGCCAACTCCCGAAATGGCGCCCGCACCCCTCTCTCCAACCCCGCCCATAGCAGAGAGGGAAATACCCCAATTCTCTCCAGGCAGCCCCCCGGTTGAAGTGGACATGGTACAGGAAATCGCCCTTCGGGAAGTGCGGGTCGTTTCCCTGTTCGCCGTTGGGATTCTGGTATTGCTGGGTGCTGGAGGGGCCTACTGGATTGCCCATCAGGGATTGCGTCCCATCCAGCGCCTCGTGGGTCTGGTACAGGAAGTGGATGTGGACTCCCTGCATCGCCGCCTGAACCTGGAGGGGCCGCCCGATGAGGTGAAAACCCTGGCGGATGCCTTTGATAGAATGCTAGAACGGCTGGAACAGGCCTTTGAGCAGCAGAGCCGCTTTGTGACCGATGCCGCCCATGAACTGCGCACCCCCCTGGCGACGTTGAGAACCAACTTGGAAGTGGTCCGCCGGGACCCTCATGCCACCCTGTCCGATTATCAGGAGATGGCTCAGGCCCTGGATCGGGGGCTGGTCCGGCTGGAGCGATTGGTAGAGAACCTGCTTCTCCTGGCCAGAGGGGAACAGGAGATCCGGAAGGAGCCCGTCTTGCTGGAGGTGCTCCTGACCGAGGTGGTGCGCGAGATGGAACCCCTGGCCCAGGCCAGCCAGGTCGCTTTGAATCTTCAGGTCATCGGCGAACCCGTCGTGCTGGCGGATGCCCCTTTGCTGGCCCGCGCTGTGGGCAACCTCATTGAGAATGGGATCCGCTACAATCGCCCCGAAGGCTCTGTTACGGTGATTGCGTCCCGGCAGGAGAAGGGCGTGGAAATCCGGGTGCAGGATACCGGAATCGGCATTCCACCGGAGGACCTTCCCCACATCTTTGAACGCTTCTACCGGGTAGACCGATCCAGGGCCCGGCACCGGGGCGGAGCCGGCCTGGGGCTCGCCATCACCGCCTGGGTCGTTCAACTTCACGGTGGACAGATTGCAGTGGAAAGCACCCCTGATGTCGGGAGCACGTTTACCCTCTGGCTCCCATGCCCGGAGGACATCCTGTCCAGGGAGAGTTTCTCAACGCACCAGATATGGTCTTAACACTGGCTTAACACTGCCTGTGGTATCCTGAAGTTGGCTGAGTGGCCCATCAACTTCAGGGGGTGCGAGGTGAAAGCGAAAGGGTTCCTGCTCGTGATTGCCGCTGCCCTGGCAGGCAGTTTGACAGTCGGAAGCATCGCGCTGGCTCAGAAGAGCCGGGGGCCAACGCCACCGGGCATGCAGCCGATGGAGCGACCGGCGAAAACTCTCTCCGGGGAAGAAATCTCACCCGGCGATCCTACGACCAGCGATAGCCCGGTCCGCCTGACCGCGGATTCCGAATCCCGGAAGGCCGTACTTCCCTCTACGGATCTGGGCGAGATGGCGGTTTCGTATCGTGGTAGAGAACGCTAAAGTGCTGCTCAGCGGTGGGCCTGTGGGCAGAGAGCATCCACAGGCCCACTTTTTTGGCTCCATGAACGTGAAATGGGACAGACTTAACCGCCACTTAACATCCCTTCGGGTATACTGAAATCGGCTGAGCAGTCCGAGAACACCAACAGCACAGGAGGTGTGAAATGAAGAACATCCTGATCGGAATCGGTGCCTTGCTCCTGATCGGCAGTCTGGCCGCCTTCGGGCTGGCCCGGACGGCCCACTCGGAAAGTAACGCCGGAGAGTGTCCGCCAGGTTATATCGGGGTGGTCCAGATTGAGCCCCTCCAGCCCGGAGAGGAGGAATCCAAGGTGGTGGACCAGGGTTGCCAGTCACTCAGCGAGGAAATGGCTACTGAGGTCCTGGAGCCGCTGAGCCCGGAGGAGGCCCGGGAGTCCACGCCCCAGCCAACAGGTACCAGCCCCATCGTACGCGGGCCCAGCGACTCGCCGGAATACCGATGCGTGGTGGTCCTGGAACCTCTCCGGGAAGGCGAAACATCCTCTCAGGCCTCAGGGCCAGTGTGTGGGAAAGGCCCCATCACCGCCGTGAACGGCATCTCGCTGGATTCCCTCTACCTGATCGCCAAATTCTACGATAACCCGAACTACGGCTCGCTCCTGATAGAATACTACGGTGCCTACCCGTGCTCTCAGGGCTACAGTTACGGCAGGCCAGACCTGCGGGCCGACGGCGTGGACAACCGGTTCGCTTCCGGCCAGGGCTTCTCCACCTGTAACCTCATCACCGTCTACGACCTCTACAACTACAGCGGGCCATCCTATGCCTGCGGGCCGGATTGCCCCACCTTCCACGCCCTGAACGATGCCGTCAGTTCCTGGAGGATCACACGCTGAAAGAGCCCAAACTGGCATAAATCCAGTACAGACTGCTCAGTCCCAGCGCCCCAGCATTCTGCCGGGGCCGCTTTATTCTGCCAAGCCCCGGCTCATAGACCCAGAGATTCACAGATAAAATAACTGTCCATTCTGACAGTAGACACAGGCCAGCGGGTGCGCTATCATTATCAAGAAAGCGCCGACCGCGCCCAACCTGCTCCGTAGGACAACTGCTCGCAGTTGTCCCACGGGGAACCTCTCCGTTCCATCCAGCGTCTATCTCCACAGACCACAGACCAAAGGTGACAGTCACCTTTCAGGTGACTGTCACCTCAATGAGGGCGGGATGATCCGGGTGCTCATCGTGGACGACCATCCTGTGGTCCGCAACGGCCTGCGGGCATTCCTGAACGCTCAGCCGGACATCGTCGTTGTGGGCGAGGCATCGGATGGGGAAGGGGTCCTACGGCAGGTGGAGACTCTGAGGCCCGATGTGGTGCTGCTGGATTGTTGTCTTCCGGGCCCGGAGGGGCCGGCGGTGGCCGCCGCCATCCGGGAGCGGCATCCGACCGTCTCCGTGCTGGCGCTGAGCGCCTACGACGATGACCGCCTGCTCTGGGAGATGTGGGCGGCGGGGGCGTCAGGGTACGTGCTGAAGGATGAGCCGCTGGAGAGGATTCTGGCGGCGGTGCGGGCAGCGGGGCGGGGGGAGCCCCGCTTCTGGCCGGAGCAGGTGGAGCGGGCACTGAGGTGGTGGGAGGAGACGGGACGGAAATGGGAGTCCCTGACGGAGCGGGAACGGGAGGTGCTGGTGCGGATGGCGGAGGGGAAGAGCAACAGAGAGATTGCGGCCGACCTCTGGATTTCGGAGAAGACGGTGGAGAAACACGTGGGGCGCATTCTGGAGAAGTTGGGGGTAAATACCCGCATAGAGGCAGCGATATGGGCCGTTCGGGGGAATCTCCGCCGGGGAGGAGAAAGCCCGCAGAATAAAGGGG
>JAPYWT010000145.1 GCA_028276215.1 Thermoflexus sp.
GGTCCTGCTCGTGCAGTTCCCGGGCAATCCGGAAACTGTCGTCGCTGCTGCCGTCGTCCACCAGCACCAGTTCCCAGGGCTCCCCCAGCCCATCCATGACCGCCCGCACCCGGCGATAGAACTCCGGAAGCGTCTCCTCTTCGTTAAAAACGGGGGCGACAACGGAGATGACAGGCATTTACCTCCTCCTGCCCTGATCAGCAGAATCTGTTTCTTGTGCCAGGAATTCCGCCGGAGATAGAATCTTCACCGAACCGAACTGCCGCAAAACCAGCAAATCTTTATCTCCTGTAATGACGCAGTTTGCTTCCCCTGCAACCGCTGTCCCCAAGATCATTACGTCATCCGCATCCCGGCAAACCGATGGCTCCAGCGAAACCGGCACGACAACGGTTGCCTTCCACCGCAGCAACTCCTCGGCTTCATCCACTTCCGCAGAAGTGTAACCGAATCTGTGCAGATGCCTGCGGAATTCGCCCAGGATAAATTCGGAGAGGACGACCTCATGCCGACGGAAACAGTGCTCCAGCAGGTCACTGCAGACGCCCTGTGTGATCAACGCGGCAATGAGGACATTCGTGTCCAGGACAACTCTCATGAGACCTGCCGGAAAACGTCCTCTTCCGTGTATATCCCCTGGGCTTGCGCCTTTGCGGTCATCCGCTCACGCAGAAGACGGAGTCGGCGAAAGAACAGATACTCCCGCACCGCCTCGCTGACAATATCGCTGGGAGCAATCCCCTCTTTGGATTCTATTTCTTCCAGCGCCAGACGGATTTCCTGTGGCAACACAATGGTTATCGTTTCGGCCATCAAAAACCTCATCTCTGAACATTCATGCCCCTCTCCCGCTTGCCTGCGGCGGGCGGGGGGAGGGTTTTGGGGGGGGGGGGGGGGGCCCCCCCCCCCCCCCGCCCCAAAACCCCAACCCTTATCCGATCAATTCCACCAGAATCGCCTTCTGGGCATGCATCCGGTTCTCCGCCTGGTCCCAGAGGACGGAGTGGGGGCCGTCGGCGACGTCATCGGTGATTTCCTGGCCGCGATGGGCCGGCAGGCAGTGCATCACGATGACATCGGGTTTGGCCTTCGCGACCAGCACGGCGTTCACCTGATACGGCGGGAAGACCTGCGCGCGCTGGGCCGCCTCCGCCTCCTGCCCCATAGAAGCCCAGACATCGGTGTAGATGACGTCCGCCTCCCGGACGGCCTCCACCGGGTCATGGGTGGCCAGGATGTGGCTGCCACTCTCGGCGGCGAATTTCTGCCCCAGTTCCCAGACCGGCGCAGGGAGTTCGTATCCGGGCGGGGTGGCGATGGCGAAGTCCATCCCCAACTTCGTCGCCCCGAAGAGCAACGAGGTGGCGACGTTGTTCCCGTCGCCCACGAAGGCCAGTTTCCTCCCCCGCAGGTCCCGGCCCTTCTTCTCCACGATGGTCAGGAAGTCCGCCAGCCCCTGGCAGGGATGGCTGTAGTCGGAGAGGCCGTTGATGACCGGGACGCGCGAGTACTCCGCCAGGGTGACCACGTCGGAGTGGGCGAAGACCCGCGCCATAATGGCGTCCACGTAGCGGGAGAGGACCCGGGCCACGTCGGGGATGCTCTCCCGCACGCCCAACTGGATTTCGTTGGGGGAGAGATACAGGGCATGCCCGCCCAGGTGCAGCATCGCCATATCAAACGAGACGCGGGTCCGCAGGGACGGCTTCTGGAAAATCATCCCCAATGTCTTTCCCTTCAGCAACGGGCGGTTGCCGCCCTGCTGCCACTCCTCCTTCAGTTCTATCGCCAGGTCCAGAAGATGCCACATTTCTTCCGGAGAGACGTCGGCCAGACTGAGAAAGTGCTTCATGGAGACCTCCTGTTCAACCGAAGATGATTTCTTCTAATTTGACAATATCTTCCGGCATCACATCCGGAAAGCGCAACCCGCCCTTCACCTCCGCCCCCTCCGGCTTGAATTCGTACCCGGTCAGACTCAGAATCACATCCCGGGCGCCGGTCATCGCCTGGAAGAGCCCCCAGAGGGAACTGGAGGACCAGGCCGTATCCACCACCTGGATTTTTCCCCCTTTCAGGTAGATGACGTCGGCGAAACCGGAGCGGCGGGGTTCCGGAGCGATGATGATGACCCGTTTGTTGGTGAGGATGAACCGCCACTGGTAGTAGAGCAACATCTGGTGGACGGTCCTGAGGAAGCCGAGAAGCGGGAGCAGGGTGAACAGCCAGGCCCCTGCCCGCAGGAACCCGCTGACGGGGAGCAGGGAAAGCACCACCGCGCCCACCAGTGAAAGGAGCAAAAGGGCCAGAGTGATGGTAAAGAGCACCCGGGTCGCCCGAAGCCGGTAGGGAGCCATCCGGATTTCCAGTTGGACCGTCTCGTCCCTCAGCATGCGCGGGACGGGCAGAATGCCCTCCATCAGAGGGCGCAGCAGGCGGAAGCGGCTGAGCCAGGCCACCACCCGCTCTATCGCCGCCGGGGAAGGGGCCAGGGGGAGCAGGCGCGCGGCGCGCCCCACCCTCCCCCGGCGGAACCGGTCTGCCAGCCAGGTCCGCAGAGCACTCACGGCGCCGGGATGATCAGTTGCTGCCCGACCTTGATGTTATTCGGATCCGCCAGCCCGTTCCGCTGTTGAAGGGCCTGAACGGTGACCCCGAACCGTCTGGCGATACTGTAGAGGGTGTCGCCGGAGCGGACGGTGTAGACCTGCTCGCCAGCGGACTGGGCCGGGACCACCGGGATCGCCCCTTGCGCCGGCGTGGGCTGGGGCGAAATGGGAGTGGCTGGTGGTGCAGGCGGAACCGTCGGCGCGGGCGGAACGGGAGTAGCGGTCGGGACGGGCGGGGGCGGCGCAGGGGTGTAGATGACCACCGTCGGCGCGGGCCCCCCTCCCACCGCCTCATTCAGGATTTCCCGGCTGACCTGCTGGATCACCCGGATGTCCTGGGACTGGCGGGCGTTCAGCAGCCGCTGCGCCACCCACTGCGGCAGGAACGCGTCCACAATCCATCCGATGATCCACAGGGCCAGGATAACCCCGATAAAGTAGGTGATCACCTGGACCGGGCCTTTGGCCAGCATGTCCTTCTTGAAAAACAGCCAGATAGCCCAGACCAGGCCCAGAACGAGGGGAAGTAAGGGTAGCAGAGCCGCGAGATTCACTGTTCCCTCCTGCGTTGAAGGTGTCCATTGCAGTGCCGGGTCCACCGCCGGGCAGACCGTCTGGACCAGAAAGGGACGGGGGTCCACAAACCCCTGGCGGACCCGGTCATATATGACCACGTAGAACGGACGACCCTCCCCGCCCACCACTCCTGCGGGCTCCCCGGCCCGAACCTCCGTCCCCGAAGCCAGCACGGAATGCATCCCCAGGACCCATACCGTCCACTCCGGGTTCTCTATCTGGAGGGCCAGGTCGCCCCACTGGTCGGCGTAGCGGGCCACGCGGCCGGGCATCGGCGCCGGCAGCAGGACCTCCCGCTCCGTCTCCATCGCCGCGCCGGGGAGCACCTGGCAGGCCGCCTCGCCGACCCGCCGGACGGGCACATCCAGCATCCAGACGGGCCGCAGGTCCGCCTGTCCCCCTGAATGGGCGGCTACGAAACACCCATCCTCCACTGGCGGGAGACACTGGGGGCCGGATACCGGGCGGGGGTTCAGCGAAACGGGCGGGGCCGCCCAGGCCCACACCCGGGCCCGCACCTCTTGCGCCAGCCGTGCCACTGGCAGAAAGATAGAGGGCAGGCCAAAGGTGGACCGCCCGGAGAGTTGGGCCTGAATGGCCAGGTGGACGGGCCAGGCTCCCAGCGCCTGCAGCCGGACCACCTCTCCGGACGCGGCCCGGTGGGGCATATTCTGGTGGGCCGCGTCGTACCCGTTCATCACATAGCCCGACTGGTCCGGATGCAGACGGGTATGGCGGCCCGCATTGTAAAAGAGATAACACCGTTTCAGGATTTCGGGGTCGGTGGTGGTGTAATGGACTTCGGGACAGTGTTCCTTGAAGATTGCGGCGCCGAGGCGCAACTGGCGGGCCACTTCTACATCGCTGACGGGGCCGGGGGCGAAACAGGGCAACCGTCCGGAGCGGACCGCCGAGTGGAGGCCCATAATCCCCTCGCAGTTCGGGGGGTTCACCGCCTGCAGCCCTCCCTCCTTGTACCAGAGGACGAGGGGCGTGACGGGCGGGACGTCCTCCAGGCGGGCCACCGCATCCGCGACCTGGGCCCAGCGGGCGACGGTTTCCTGCTGGGCCGGGGTGAGACGGTACCGGCCTTCCCAGACCTTCTGGCTTCCGATGACCGCCGCAGTAGGCAGGGCGAACAGGAGCAGGGTTTCCAGCACGCCCTGCAACAGCACCCAGATCAGGCGGCGGACCTCCACCTGGAGCAGGGGTACAAGGTACTGCCGTCCCCAGTCCTGCAGCCAGGGAGGAATCCAGGCCCACCAGGGTTTCATAGTTAGCAGTATTATAGCATTTGTAGAGTAAACTGCAAACTGGACTAAAGAAACGTTTTGCGCGGCAGTATACCACATTTCCAATTCCAGCCAAATGCCATATCTCCCGCCGTGGCTTTCTCTTGACATTTCCTCCGCAACTGGTATACTTTACAGTGTGTCCCCTCAGCCAGCGGAAAGGAGGTGATACCGGGAAAGATGCGGAATCGTTCTCCCAACCCTCTGCGTATAAACCTTTCCATAAAACGTCAAACGTAAGGAGGAGAGATGAAACTGCTGCGCATCTTCACCGTTCTGACCGTTGGCGTCCTTCTGCTGGGACTGGTGGCCTGCAAACCCACCGCCACTCCCACCACCGCCCCGCCTCCGGCGGCCACCGCTGCTCCCACGGTCGCACCGCCGACGAAGGCCCCGGAGGTCGTCCGCTTCATCTTCGGCCGTGGCGGCGACTCCGTCCAACTGGACCCCGCCATTGTGACCGACGGTGAGTCCTTCCGGGTCACCGGGCAGTGCCTGGAGCCCCTCTACCAGTATGAACCTGGCTCCACCCGCCCCATCCCCGCGCTGGCCGAGGAGTGCACCCCCAATGAGACGGCCACGGAGTGGACCTGCAAACTGCGCCGGGGCGTCAAGTTCCACGACGGGACCGACTTCAACGCCGACGCGGTGATCTTCAACTTTGAGCGCTGGCGCTTCACCAATAACCCCTACCACTTCCCCAGCCAGGTCTTTGAGTACTACGAAGCCATGTGGGGTGGGTTTGACGACGCCAGCCTGATCACCGCCGTGGAGAAGGTGGACGACTACACCGTCCGGTTCAAACTTGCTCAGCCCCTGGCGCCCTTCCTGGCCAACCTGGCGATGGACATGTTCGCCATCTCCAGCCCGACGGCCATCCAGAAATACGGCGAGAAGTACGGGATGCCGGATGTCGGCTGCGTGGGCACCGGTCCCTTCAAGTTCAAGGAGTGGGTGGAGGGCGACCACATCACCGTCGTCGCCAACGATGAGTACTGGGGCGGTCGGCCCAAGATTGACGAGATTGTCTGGCGGGTGATCCCCGACGACTCCGCCCGCTTCCTGGCGCTGAAGGCCGGCGACATCCACGCCACCGAGCAGGCGACGGTGGAGGACCTGGCCGCGGCCGAGTCCGACCCCAACCTCTACATCCTGACCCGCCCGGCGCTGAACACCGCGTATCTCGCCTTCAACTACAAGATCAAGGAGTTCCAGGACGTCCGGGTGCGGGAGGCGGTGGCCCACGCCATCAACAAGCAGGCGCTGGTGCAGAACTTCTACGGCAAGTACGGCATCGTGGCCAAGACCTTCCTCCCGCCTGCCGTCTGGGGCTACAACGACGCCATCCAGGACTGGGAGTACAACCCCGACCTCTCCAAGCAACTCCTGGCGGAGGCTGGCTTCCCCAACGGCCTGAGCGAAGTGACGGTCGCCGAGGATGTGGCGGATGCCGAGGGGAACGTCGTCTACCACGCCGGAGACAAAATCCCCCTGAAACTCTACTACATGCCGGTGACCCGCTTCTACTACCCCAGCCCCAAGGAAATCGGCGAGGCGATGGCGGCGGACCTGGCCAAGGCGGGCATCAACGCCCAACTGGAACTGGCGGGCGACTGGCCGACCTACCTGGGCCTGCGCCGCAACGGCCTGCTGATGGGCCTCTACATGCTGGGCTGGGGCGGCGACAACGGCGACCCCGATAACTTCCTGAACTACTTCTTCGGCGGCCTGAGCAGCGAGGACGAGGTGAAAAAGCCCGACAAGCGGGAGGGCTGGTACGCCAACCAGGAGGTCGCCGTCCTCCTCTACAAGGCGCTGGTCAACCCCAACCAGGCCGAGCGGGAGGAACTCTACAAGAAGGCGGAGGAGTTGCTCCACAACGACGTCGCCCGCATCTGGATCGCCCACAACCAGACGCCGCTCATCTTCTCCAAGAAAGTCAAGGGCTACGTCCCGCAGCCCGTGGGCGCGGACTACTACGAGTGGGTGGAGATCCAGCCGTAACGAGGCAACGGTGACGGTCACCCTGGAGGGTGACCGTC
>JAPYWT010000010.1 GCA_028276215.1 Thermoflexus sp.
GGGCGGCAAAGCCGCCCGCTCCAAACCTCTCTGGATAGACTTATGCGTTACCTCATTCGCCGTCTGCTCTCATTGATCCCCACCATCCTGGGGGTAACCATCGTCGTCTTCCTGCTGTTGCGCCTCATCCCCGGCGACCCGGCGGTCGCCATGCTGGGGGAGCACGCCTCCCAGGAGAACGTCCAGCGCATCCGGGAGCAACTGGGCCTCAATCGCCCTCTCTTCCTGGACCGGGAGGCGCTGAAGGGGGGCGACTTCCGGGGATTCGTGGATAGCCAGTACCTGCGCTTCCTGGGGCGGCTGGTCCGGGGAGACCTGGGCAACTCCATCCACCGCCGCATCCCCATCGCCACAGAACTGGCACAGCGCTTCCCCGCCACCGTGGAACTGGCCCTGGCCGCGATGGCCGTCGCCGTGGCACTGGGCATTCCCATCGGCATCATCTCCGCCGCCCGCCGCAACACCTGGATAGATAGCGTCAGCATGGTCGGCGCCCTCATCGGCGTCTCCATGCCCATCTTCTGGCTCGGCCTGATGGAAATCATGCTCTTCGCGGTCATCCTCCACTGGCTCCCCATCGGCGGGCGGCTGGACCACGCCATAGAAATCCGGCGCATCACGGGCCTTCTGCTGATAGACACGCTCCTCACCGGGCAGTGGGCCGCCTTCTGGGACGCGTTCAAGCACCTGGTGATGCCCGTCCTGGCCCTGGCGACCATCCCCCTGGCCATCATCGCCCGGATGACCCGCGCCAGCATGCTGGAAGTCCTGCAGGAGGACTACATCCGCACCGCCCGGGCCAAGGGGCTGCACCAGCGGCTGGTCCTCTTCCGCCACGCGCTGAAGAACGCCCTGCTGCCGGTGGTCACCGTGGTGGGCCTGCAGACGGGGAACCTCCTGGCCGGGGCCATCCTCACCGAGACGATTTTCGCCTGGCCGGGCATCGGCAAATGGGTCTACGACGCCATCGTGGGGAGGGACTACCCGGTCGTTCAGGGCGGCACCCTCCTGATTGCCCTGGTCTTCGTCCTGGTGAACCTGCTGGTGGACCTCTCCTACGCCGCGCTGGACCCGCGCATCCGCTACGAGTGAGGGGCCTATGAGCGAGCGACCCATCGTCCCCGAGATGCCCCTGCGCCGACGGCGGACCCTCTGGGGGGACGCCTGGCGGCGCCTCATCGCCAGCCCCACCGCCCGGCTGGGAATGGCGATTGTGGTCCTCTTCGTCCTGGGCACCATCCTGGCCCACTTCCTCTGGCCCTACGACCCCAAGACGGACCTGGATTACTCCCTGAAACTGAAACCTCCCACCCTGCGGCCCACCCCGGACGTGCCCTCCATCCATATTTTCGGCACCGACAAACTGGGGCGGGACATCTTCCGGCGGGTCGTCCACGGCGGCTGGAACTCCCTGCGGGTGGGGGTCATCTCCGTCGGTATCTCCCTGGCGGTCGGTGGACTGCTGGGGCTGCTGGCTGGCTTCTACGAAAGCGTCCCCCTCACCGTCGGGGAGCGCATCGGGCTGATGGCCGGCATCGGCCTGGTCCTGGGGAGCATCCCGGCCTGGATTGCCGGACAGGCCGTCCAGGCCGTGCTGTTCGCCGCACTGGGCGCGGTCTCCGCCAGTGTGGCCGCCTCCTGGCCCAACGGGCGGCGGTGGCTGGTCCTGCTGGGGGCCGGATTGCTGATCGGCGCCATCCCCTCCCTTTTTGTCAGCCCGTACGTGGCCATCGTCTGCGGACTGTTGGGGTTGGCCATCGGCGCCGTCCTCACCTTCCCGCTGGGCGGCCCCCTCTTCTCCAACATTGTGATGCGGCTGATGGATGTCATCCTGGCCTTCCCCAGCATCCTGCTGGCGATTGCGATTGTCGCCTTCCTGGGGCCGGGGCTGGACCGGGCGATGATCGCCATCGGCTTCGTGGGCATCCCCACCTACGCCCGGCTGATGCGGGCAACGGTCCTCTCCCTGGTCCAGCGGGACTACGTCCTGGCCGCGCAGGCGGTGGGTTCGGGCCACACCCGCATCCTCTTCCGCCACATCCTGCCCAACACCCTCTCCCCTATCATTGTCCAGTCCACCCTGGGACTGGGGAGCGCCATCATCTGGGCCGGCGCGCTGGGCTTTCTGGGACTGGGGGCCATCCCGCCGGAGCCGGAGTGGGGCGCGATGTTGGGGGATAGTTACCGCTTCCTGACCAGCGGAGCCTGGTGGGCCGTCACCTTCCCTGGCATCGCGATTATGCTGAGCGTCCTGGGCTTCAACCTGCTGGGGGACGGCCTGCGGGACGCGCTGGACCCCCGTCTGACGCGGTGAGGTGAAACAATGACATCCATGCGCTGGATCCGGTACGCCACCCCCGACGGCCCCCGCTGGGGCGTCCTGGAGGGGGAATGGGTCCGAGAATTGCAGGGAGACCCGTTCGGTCAGTGGACGGTCGGGGCCGCCGTGGGGCCGCTGTGCGATGTCTCCCTGCTGGCCCCGGTGGTCCCCACCAAGATTCTCTGCGTGGGGCGGAACTACCCCGCCCACGCGGCCGAGCACGGCGCGGAGGTCCCCGCCGAGCCGCTCCTGTTTTTCAAGCCCCCCAGCGCCGTCATCGGCCCCGACGCTCCGATTGTCCTGCCGCCCCAATCCCAACGGGTGGAGTACGAGGCGGAACTGGCGGTGGTCATCGGGCGCCGCTGCCGCAACGTCCGCCCGGAGGAGGCCTGGGCGTACGTCCTGGGCGTCACCTGCGCCAACGACGTCACCGCGCGGGACCTCCAGCGGCGCGATGGCCAGTGGACGCGCGCCAAAGGCTTTGACACCTTCTGCCCGGTGGGCCCCTGGCTGGTGGTCGGTGTCGCCGAGGCGGAGATCGCCGACCGGGCCGTCATCTGCCGGGTGAACGGCGAGGTCCGCCAGCACGGGCGCACCTCCGAAATGGTCTTCTCCCCGGCCCACCTCATCGCCTACGCCGCGTCGGTGATGACCCTGGAGCCGGGCGACCTCTTTCTCACCGGCACCCCCGCGGGCGTCGGGCCCATCCATCCGGGAGACGTGGTAGAAGTGGAAGTGGAGGGAATCGGCGTCCTCCGCAACCCGGTAACCTCGTAGCGCCGGAGTTGTCCGGCGCCCTGCACCCCGACAAAGCGAGTTCGCCATGCCCTTTGACGCCTACGACCGTCCTATCCAGTACCTGCGGGTCTCGGTGACCGACCGCTGTAACCTCCGCTGCGTCTACTGCATGCCGGAGGAAGGAGTCGCGAAGTTCTCCCACCAGGACATCCTGCGCAACGAGGAAATCGTCCGGATTGTGCGGATTGCGGTGGAGACCGGCTTCGTCCACATCCGACTGACCGGCGGCGAGCCGCTGGTGCGGAAAGGGATTGTGGACCTGGTGGCGGAACTGGCCCGCATCCCCGGCCTGGATGACCTCTCTATGACCACCAACGGCATCCTGCTGCGCCAGTACGCCGAACCCCTGGCCCGCGCCGGCCTGCGGCGGATCAACCTCAGCCTGGACACCCTCCGCCCGGAGCGGTTCCGGCAGATTACCCGCTGGGGGAATCTGGAGGACGTGCTGGCCGGACGGGAGGCGGCGCTGGCCGCCGGCCTCCGCCCCGTCAAAATCAACATGGTCGTGGTCCGGGGCATGAACGACGACGAAGTGGTGGACATGGCCCGGAAGACGCTGGAACCGGACTGGCACGTCCGGTTTATTGAGGTGATGCCGTTGGGGGCCGGGGTCCACTGGTCCGGGGACGGGGTGGTCTCTTCGGCAGAAATCCGTGCCCGCATAGAGGAGGCGCTGGGGCCGCTGACGCCCGTCCCCGGGGAGGTCGGCATCGGCCCGGCCCGCTATTACCGCCTGCCCGGCGCCGCCGGGACGGTGGGCTTCATCAGCGCGGTCACCGATCACTTCTGCCGTTTCTGCAACCGCCTGCGGCTGACCTCCGACGGCCGCCTGCTCCCCTGTCTGCTCTCCAGCGCCACCATAGACCTGCGCACGCCTCTCCGCAACGGCGCCACCGATGAGGAACTGCGCGCGCTCTTTATGCAGGCGGTCGTCGCCAAACCGCGCGGCCACGCGCTGGCTGAGGGCATCCTGCCCACATCGCTCCCGATGTCCCACATCGGCGGGTAACATAGCGCAGGCTGTCAGCCTGCCCAAAGGCCTGGCGGCCTGCGCTACAAAGTGCGGCCGGGTACGTCTTGCGCGGGGCTTGCGCGCATAGAGTCCTGGCAGGTAGTCACGGAGAAGCCCTTAAATCCTTGTTTATGGCAGACACCCCCTTTTCCATCGCCCCACTGGAACGGATAGAGGACTTCCTGGCCTGTGAGCGCCTCCAGCAGGCCGTCTGGCATCTGGGGGATGAACACATCCCCAAAGCGACCGCCAGCATGCTCATCGCCAGCCAGCGGTACGGCGGAATGGTCCTGGGCGCCTTTGACCCCGAAGGACGTCTGATCGGCTTCCTCTTCGGGTTGCCCGGAACAGTCCCGCCCGACAACCCTGCCGCGGCCGGCCCCCGCTGGCAACTCTGCTCCCGCATCATGGGCGTCCATCCCGACTGGCAGGGGCGGGGTGTGGGCTACCGTCTGAAACTGGCCCAGCGGGAATGGGCCCTGGCCCACGGCTACGAACTGGTCACCTGGACCTACGACCCGCTGGAGGTGGCCAACGGGACGCTGAACCTGGGGAAACTGGGCGCCATCTGCCGCTGCTACCTGCGGGACTTCTACGGCCCTATGGCCGACGGGCTGAACGTGGGCCTCCCCTCCGACCGGTTTGAGGTCGCCTGGTGGGTGGGGAGCGAGCGGGTACGGCAACGGATAGAGAACGGCTGGCGTCCGCCCCGCCTGGAAGACCTGCTGGACGCCGGGGTTGTGGTCATCAATCCGGGCCGCGCCCGCGCCGACGGGTGGGCCGAACCCGGCCCTGTGCGCCCACCGGAGGGGGAGGCCGTCCTGGTGGAAATCCCGGCCCACATCCAGGCGCTCAAGCGGGCCGACCCCGGTCTGGCCCTGGCCTGGCGGCTGAACGTGCGGGAGGCCAGCGAGGCCGCCTTTGCCGCCGGATACACCGCCTGCGACGTGGTGAAGGCGACGGTGGAGGGCATCCCGCGGGCCTATTATCTGTGTGCTGCGCAGACGGAATGACGCGGGGTTTGGCGGCGGGCCGGCCGGCGCGGGGGGGGGGGGGGGCGGGGCCCCCCCCCCCCCCCCCCCCCCCCCCAAAACCCCATCCCTCCTCAGGCCATCCCCCGCCACACCCCAGCCCGCGACGCGACGAGATGCTCTCGGGGGTATGTCTCAAAACTGTAGGACAACTGCTCGCAGTTGTCCTACAAAGGCGGCCAGGTCTTCAACCCCGAGGCCCGGCGCGAACGGCCCCGCATTGCGGTTCATCCAGAGCGTGCTATAATGTTTTCGCTGGTGACTACCTACCCAAGAACCGTTTCATAAAAACCACGAAGGACACGAAGGCCGTACAAAGGGCACGAAGGATGATATTTTATCCCTTTGTGTCCTTTGTGAGTACTTTGTGACCTTCGTGGTAGGTAATTACTTTCGCTGACTGAAGTCAGCCTTTTTGGGCCGCAGGCCAATGGTCGGCCTTCGCCGACCTCACCCCACCCCCGCCGCCCTCGGGCCGAAGGCCCTTCGGGCCGAGGCCTGCGGCGGCAGCGGCGAAGCCGCTGGGGGAGGGGTGAGGCTGAACAGTTACAATCAGCCTATAGTTACCTGCACACCTTCTCGCAGGGGGCTTGCCATGTTTCAACCTCAGGTGTTGACCCAGGAAGAAATCCGCTCTCTCCTGAACGATCTTACCGGGGAGGAAGTAGAACAGGCCCGTGCCCTGTCCCTGACCCCTCTGAAGCGGGAAATCCTCTACGAGGGCGTCCCTGGCGGCGCCATCGTGCGGGATGTCACAGGGCGGGAGTACATAGACTGCACGGCCCAGGCCTGGACCCTCAACGTGGGGTACTGCCATCCGGACGTGCTGGCCGCTGTCGCCGAGCAGATGCGCCACCTCACCCACGTCCGTTACGGCTTCCCCACCATCCCCCGCATCAAACTGATCAACCGCCTGGCGGGCCTCTTCCCCGGCAACCTGAAGCGGGTGGCGTTGAACAACCAGGGCGGCGGTACCGCCATAGAGGCGGCCATGAAACTGGCCATGGTCAACCGTCCCGGCGCGACGACCTTCCTGGTGGCCTACCGGGGCTACCATGGAGACACCCTGGCGACCATCGCGGCCAGCCACTACATGCCGGGCCTGATGCGCTTCAGCGGCTGGGGGCTGGAACACATCGTCCGGTTCCCCTACCCCTACTGCTACCGCTGTCCCATCCACCGGGACCCCGGCACCTGCGGCCTGGCGTGCCTGGAACTGGTGGAACAGGCCATCCTCTACGGCGCCAACACCCCCATCGCCGGCCTGATCATTGAGCCGATGCAGGGGGCTGGTGGGCAGATTCCTACGCCCCCCGGTTACCTGGCAGGCCTGAAAGAACTCTGTCATCGCTACGACATTCTGCTGATTTACGACGAGAGCCAGACCGCCTTCGGGCGCATTGGGGCGATGAGCGCGGCCGAGTACTACGGCGTCCCCCCGGACATCCTGGTGCTCACCAAGGGGCTGGGCGGCGGCTTCCCCGTGGGTGCCATCGTGGCCCGGGAGGACCTGAAAGGGTTCACCTACCTGGAGGAGCACACCACCTTCGGGGCCAACCCCGTGGCGTTTGCCGCCGCGCTGGCGGCCATTGAGGTCACCCTGCGGCTGGACCTCCCCGGCCGTGCCCGCATCCTGGGCCAGCGGGCCACCGCCCGCCTTCGGCAGATGCAGGAGACCCACCCCCTCATCGGCGACGTGCGCGGGCCGGGCCTCTTCATCGGCGTGGAACTGGTGGAGGACCCGGAGACGAAAGTCCCGGCAACGGAGCGGGCCACCGCGCTGGTGGAACTGGCCATGGAGCGCGGCGTCATCTTTGACCTGGACATGCCCGATGTGGTGCACGGTCTCCCCACCCGCCGCAACGTGGTCAAAATCAAGCCGCCGCTGACCATCACCGAGGAGCAACTGGACCGGGCCCTGGACGTCTTTGAGGAAGTGCTGGAGGAGGTCTCCCGATTCCCGGCGCCGGTTCTGGAGCAAATCCGTCGCAAAATCATAGAGAGTGCGATGCCCAGATAAGAGGTGTCCATGACCCAGTACATCATTGCCCACGACGTCGGCACGGGCGGCAACAAGGCCGTCCTGGTGGATACGGAGGGAAACGTCCGCGCCACCGCCTTCATGCCCTACCCCGTCCACTACCCCCGCCCCGACTGGGCCGAACAGGAGCCGGAGGACTGGTGGGGCGCGGTCACCACGACCACCCGGCAGGTGCTGGAGCGGACAGGCGTCTCGCCGAAAGACGTCCTGGCCGTCACCCACGCCACCCAGATGCTGGGCATCGTCCCCATGGGCCGGGACGGGCAGGTTCTGCGGCGGGCCATCATCTGGCTGGACGGCCGCGCGCCGCAGCAGGCGGAGCGCATCATGCGCCGTTTCCTGGGCCGCCGGGTCTTCGCGATGGTCGCTGGCGCTGAACTCTCCGGCAAGGACGGCCTGCCCAAACTCCTCTGGCTCAAGGAGAACGAGCCGCACGTCTACAACGGCATGTCCTGTTTCCTGGACGTGAACGGCTACCTGACCTACCGGGCCACCGGGCAAATGGTCTTTGAATGGTCGTGCGCCTCGGCTTTCGCCCTGGACCTGAAGAAGAAGGACTGGATGCGCGGGTTGATCCGGTACATCGGCGGAGACCCGACCAAGTTCCCGCCACTGGTTCGCTCCACCGACCGGGTCGGCGGCCTGACGGCGGAGGCGGCGCGGGCCTGCGGCCTGTTAGAGGGCACCCCGGTCTTCGGCGGTGGCGGCGACGCGCCGGGGGCCGCCGTTGGTGCCGGCGCCGTCCGGGAAGGGGACGGTCACGTCTACCTGGGCACCTCCGGCTGGGTGGGCGTCGTCACCCGCAAGACCCCCACCGGTCGCCACGGCGTCGCCTGCATTCAATCCGCCGACCCCCAGAAGGTGATGCTCTTCGCTGAGATGGAGACGGCGGGTGCCTGCCTGAAGTGGATTGCCGACCAGTTCTACCGCCACGAGCAGGCCGACCCCAACATCCCCAACGTCTACGCGCTGATGGACGAGGACGTGGAGCGCATCCCGCCCGGGTCGGATTACCTGGTCTGTACGCCGTGGATGTACGGGGAGCGGGCGCCCGTCTCCGATACATGGGTGCGGGCCACCTTCTTCAACATCAGCGCCGACCACACCCGGGAGCACCTCCTGCGGGCCGTCTACGAGGGAGTGGCCTACAACCTGCGCTGGCTGATAGAGATTGTGGAGCGGACCTTCGGGTTCCCGCTGCCCGTGCTGCGGATTATCGGTGGCGGCGCGCGCGGCGCGCCCTGGATGCAGATCATCGCCGACGTCACCGGTCGGCGGGTGGAGACCGTCGCCAGTCCCCAGGAGGCCGGCGCGGTGGGCATGGCCCTCACCGCCGGGGTCGGCCTGGGGCTGTATCCGGATTTTGAGTCGCTGCGGAAGGTCATCCGCGTGGAGCGGGAATTTGACCCCCGGCCCGAGAACGCCGGGACCTACGACCTGCTCTACCGGGCCTACCGCCGCCTGTACTCATCGCTGCGGGATCTGTACCGGGAGGTGAACCGGGTGCGGTTTGGTCAGCAATGCCGGTAGCGAGGCCGCAACGAGACGGAATGCTCGTAGTGAGCCACGAAGCGCCACGCGCCGAGGGCGCTCGCGCCGAGGCGAAGCAAAGTGGCGTCCAGAAGGCCCAAAACGGCACTCCGCTGGCGTTTCGTGCCTGATTACGAACGAACAAGATGAAAGCGTCGACAAGCCCTGTCTGGAGGAGGTGAACATGGCTCAATACCAGGGATTGACGGCTGAAATGTACAGGGCCGTGGTCGCCATTGTGGATGACCGGATGAAGGAGATTCGGGTCGTCCGCCAGGAATTTGACCGTCTGGTAGAGGCCCACGCCCGCACGGAGGCCGCACTGAATCGGCTATCTGAGGCCCAGGCGCGCACGGAGGCCGCGCTGAACCGGCTATCCGAGGCTCAGGCGCAGACGGAAGCCCGGGTTCGGGAACTGGCCGAGGCCCAGGCCCGCACGGAAGAGGAATTCCGGAAGTACCGGGAGGCCTCGGAGGCCCGCTTTGCCCGCATAGAGGCGACGTTGGACCAACTGGTCAAGGCCCAGGCGCAGATGGAGGCCCGGCTCCGGGAACTGGCTGAGGCCCAGGCGCAGACGGAAGCCAGGGTTCGGGAACTGGCTGAGGCCCAGGCCCGCACGGAGGAGGAATTCCGGAAGTACCGGGAGGCCTCGGAGGCCCGCTTTGCCCGCATAGAGGCGGTGCTGAACCGGCTATCCGAGGCCCAGGCGCAGACGGAGGCCGCGCTGAAACGGTTATCCGAGGCCCAGGAGCGATACCGGGAGGCCTCAGAAGCGCGCTTCGCCCGCATAGAGGCAACGCTGAACCGGTTATCCGAGGCCCAGGCGCAGACGGAGGCCGCGCTGAAACGGTTATCCGAGGCCCAGGCGCAGACGGAGGCCCGGGTTCGGGAACTGGCTGAGGCCCAGGAGCGATACCGGGAGGCCTCGGAGGCCCGCTTTGCCCGCATAGAGGCGGTGCTGGAGCAGGTGGTCGTTCAACTCCAGAAACTCACCGACCGGACCGGCAAACTGGAGGGCCGTCTCCTGGAACTCACGTATCAGCAGAAAGCGGGGTCGTACTTCGGCCATCTCCTGCGACGGCCACGGGCCCTCCTGCCCGCAGAAATAGAGGACCAACTGGAGGGCCGCATCACGCAGGAGGAGTTCCGCGAGTTGCTGGCCGTGGACCTTCTGGTCAGCGGACGGCCGCGGCATCTGGCCGAAGCGCCGCAGGTCTGGCTGGTGGTGGAAATATCGGCGACGGTGGACCGGCATGATGTGGAGCGGGCCCGACAGCGGGCAGACCTGCTCCGACGGGCCGGCCTGCGGGCCATCCCCACCGTGGCGGGAGAGGACGCCACCATGGGAGCCCTGGAGGAAGCGAAGACCCACAAAGTGCTGATGCTTCAGGACGGGCGCTCCTGGTTCTGGGAAGAAGCGCTGGCGGAGGTCCTGCAATAGCGGCCCGCGCTACAGGCTGAACCTGCATCGCAGGCCTGACGGCCTGCGCTACATCAAGCCGGAGGTCAACCATGAAGCGGGAAGATGTAGAATCCCTGCCCATTGCCCTCCCCGAGGGCGTGGACGAGAACGAGTACGTCATCGGTACCTACCT
Organism: Thermoflexus sp.; assembly: GCA_028276215.1. GTDB lineage: Bacteria > Chloroflexota > Anaerolineae > B4-G1 > DUEL01 > SpSt-77. The sequence continues at coordinate 10,328 of JAPYWT010000010.1, forward strand.
GGTCTCTTACCCCAAGGCGTTCCCGGTGCCCAAACTGGCCCCGGCGCTGGCCATTGAGCAATCCACGGGCACCTGGGTCCCAGTGCCCGGGGAGACGCCCGAGGTCCGCCGGAAACACGTCGCCAAAGTCGTCGGCGTCTACGAAATTCCCGATTACGAGTGGATGGTGCCGCCGGAGGTGGAGTACCGCCACTACGTCCTGCAGATTGCCTTCCCCGTCGTCAACTTCGGCTCCCAGATTCCCATGCTCCTGACCACCGTCGTCGGCAACATCTCTATGGCCGGACGGCTGAAACTGCTGGACCTGCGCTTTCCGCGCAGGTATGTGGAAGGTTTCCAGGGGCCGAAATTCGGCATCCAGGGGATTCGTGACCTGCTGGGCGTGTACGACCGCCCCCTGCTCAACAACATGATCAAGCCCTGCACGGGCTACCCGCCGGAGGTGGGGGTGGAACTCTTCCGCGCCGCAGCGCTGGGCGGCTGTGACATCATCAAAGACGACGAACTGCTGGCCAATCCGTCCTTCAACGAAGTCCAGAAGCGGGTCAAACTCTATATGGAGGCCGAACGCCAGGTCTACGAAGAGACCGGCGAGCACACCCTCTACACCGTCAACGTCACCGACGAGGTCCCCAAAGTATTTGAGAACGCCCGACGGGCGGTGGAACTGGGCTGCAACGCCATTATGGTGAACTACCTGGCGACGGGCTTCCCGGTCCTGCGGGCGCTGGCGGAGGACCCGGCCATCAACGTCCCCATCCTGGCTCACATGGATGTGGCGGGGGCCTTCTACGCCTCGGAGTGGCACGGCATCAGTTCCCACCTGGTGTTGGGGAAACTCCCCCGCCTGGCCGGGGCCGACATTGTTGTCTTCCCCGCGCCCTATGGGAAGGCGCCCGTCCTGCCGGAAAAGTTCCAGCGGGTGGCGCAGAACCTCTCCTTCCCGTTCTACCACATTCGCCCGACCTTCCCGATGCCCTCCGGCGGCATCACCCCCAAAATGGTGCCGCAGGTCATCAAAGACCTGGGGCCGGACATCGTCATCGGCTCCGGTGGAGGGATTCACGCCCACCCGCAGGGACCGGTGGCCGGGGCCCGCGCCTTCCGCCAGGCCATCCAGGCCGCCATGGAGGGCCGTCCGCTGGAGGACGCCGCGCAGGAGTACCCCGAACTCCGGGTTGCCCTGCAGACATGGGTGGACCCGTTCGGGAAGGGATTGGGAGTGTAGTCCCAGATGAAACGCCGCGTTCTTTTCCTCTGCACCGGCAACTCCGCCCGCAGCCAGATAGCGGAGGGACTGGTCAACCACTTCCTGGGCGACCGCTGGGAGGCGTTCTCGGCGGGCACTCATCCCACCGGCTACGTCCATCCTCTGGCCGTCCAGGCCATGGCCGAACTGGGCATAGACATCTCCGGGCAACGCTCCAAATCGGTGGAGGAGTTTCGCGGCCAGCCCTTTGACGTCGTCATCACCCTCTGCGACAGCGCGGCCCAGGAGTGCCCCGTCTGGCTGGGGCCGGGGCGGGCGGTCCACATGGGCTTCCCGGATCCCGCCCGGGCCGACGGCGTTATGGCCGACCGGATAGACGCCTTCCGCCAGGTGCGGGATGCCATCCGGGAGAAAGTACTGCACTATCTGGAGACGGAGGCCGTAGAACCACAAAGGACACAAAGGTGGTTACTTTAAATTTAAAAATAATCCTTTGTGTCCCTTCGTGTCCTTCGTGGTTTTTCATCCATCTTTGCGTCCTTTGCGCTCTTTGCGGTGAAAGTAGAAAAGGAGCAAGATGTTCGTCTTGCGGGAGGAGTACGAAGAGCGGGAAGCCCGCTTCCTGGCTCCCTACGGCTTCAAGAGTCGGGAGTCGCGCGGCCGGGCGGTGCCGGAGGACGAGCACCCTTACCGCACCGCCTTCCAGCGGGACCGGGACCGCATCCTCCACACCACCGCCTTCCGCCGGCTGGAATACAAAACCCAGGTCTTCGTCATCTACGAGGGGGACTACTACCGCACCCGCCTGACTCACACGCTGGAAGTGGCCCAGATTGGCCGGACGATGGCCCGCGCGCTGGGAGCGAACGAGGACCTGGTGGAGGCCATCTGTCTGGCGCACGACCTGGGCCATCCCCCCTTCGGGCACGCTGGGGAGTCCACCCTGAACGCGCTGATGGCCGGCCACGGCGGCTTTGACCACAACCGCCAGAGTCTGCGTATCGTGGACTTCCTGGAACAGCGCTTCCCCGACTTCCGCGGCCTCAACCTGACCTGGGAGGTGCGGGAAGGCATCGTCAAGCATGAGACAGAGTACGACATCGCCGACGCGGCCGGGTTTGAGCCAGAGAAGCGGGGGACACTGGAGGCGCAACTGGCCAACCCCGCCGACGAAATCGCCTACAATGCCCACGACCTGGATGACGGCCTGCGCTCCGGGCTCATCACCCCGCGCGACCTGGACGGCATCGCCTGGTGGGAACGGCTGAAGGAGAGCATCGGCTGGCCCGGCGACCACTTCACCGACCTGGTCCGCCACCGGCTCATCCGCCGGTTCATCGGCCTGCTGGTCACCGACCTGCTCACCGAGACCCACCGTCGGCTGGAGATGTGGGGGCCGGATTCTCCCGAGGCGGTCCGCCGCCTGCCCGAGAACGTCGTCGCCTTCTCCCCCGAGGTGCAGCGGATGAACCGGGAACTGAAAACCTTTCTCCTGGAACGGTTCTACCGCCACCCCCGGGTGATCCGGATGCAGAAGAAGGCGGAACGGGTGGTCGCCGAACTCTTCCAGGCATACGTGGCGGAACCGGCGCAACTCCCCCTGGAGGTCCAGGCCCGGCTGGAGGAGGGGGAAGACCTGTACCGGGTCGTCTGCGACTACATCGCCGGGATGACGGACCGCTTCGCCCTGCAGGAATATGCCAAGATGTTTGACCCCTACGAGCGGGTATGATTCAAAAATCAGGACTTACAGGGTGTAGAACGTGCCAGGCACTTCTGGAAGTGCCTGGCACGTTGTGCAAAGAGGGGATTTGTAGTAAAATCTTCACAAATCAATATCGGGCCAACGCGCCACTTCCTGAAGGAGCGACCAGCCAATGAAACACGTCGTCAGCATCAGCCTGGGCAGTTCCACCCGCGATAAACGGGTGACCATCACGCTGGCCGGGGAACAGGTGGAGATTGAGCGGATTGGCACGGACGGCGACGCCGAACGGGCCGCCCAACTGTATCGCGAGTTGGATGGCAGGGTAGACGCTTTCGGCGTGGGCGGATTTGACCTGGGGCTCACCGTCGCCGGGCGGTACTATCCCATCTACAGCGTCCAGAAAATCGTCGCTGGAGTCCGCCAGACCCCGATGGTGGACGGCAGCGGCATGCGTCAGATGATAGAGCGCCGGGTCGCCCAATTCATTGAAAGGACGATTGGCCCCGAAGTGAACCCGAAGCGGGTGCTGATCCCCTCAGCGGTGGACCGGTACGACCTGGCCCTCTCCTTCGCCGAAGCCGGGTACGACCTCCTTTTCGGCGACCTGGGGTTCGCGCTGGGCCTGCCCATCCCCCTCCGTTCCCTCCGCTCCCTCCACATCCTGGCCCGCATCCTGCTCCCCATCCTGCTGCGGATGCCCTTTGAGTGGCTCTACCCGACCGGGGAAAAGCAGGAGACGATCAAACCCAAATTCCCCCAGTGGTACGGGTGGGCCACCGTCGTCGCCGGGGACTGCCTCTACATCAAACGGCACATGCCGGAGCGGCTGGACGGCAAAATCATCGCCACCAACACCACCACCGAAGCGGATGTGGAGACGTTCCGCCAGCGGGGCGTGCGCTATCTGATCACCTCCACCCCCCGCATAGAGGGGCGCTCGTTCGGCACCAATGTGATGGAGGCCGCATTGACCGCAGTGGCTGGCAAGGGCCGCCCGCTGACTCCACAGGAACTGGAGGAGATGGTCCGCCAACTGGGGTTGGAGCCCACCATCCAGCGGTTGAATCCGTAGAGATGGAGTTGAAAATGAACGGAGTACCGCGAATTGTCGCCGTCATCCTGGCCGGGAGTTCCCCCAAAGAGAACGACCCTCTGGCTGAGCACACCCTGGGCCGGCCCAAAGGCCTCCTGCCGATTGCCGGCCGTCCTATGATCGCCTACGTCGTGGCGGCGCTGGCCGGTTCCCGCTACATCCGGAGCATCATCGTGGTCGGCCTGCCGCCGGAGGACCGGCCGCCCCTGCCGGTCCCCGTCACCCACCTCCCGGCCCACGGCGACCTCTTCAGCAACGCCGAGGCCGGCATCGCCCACGCCATCGCCGCCCACCCCGACCTGGACGGTGTCGTGGTCAGCAGCGCCGACATCCCTCTGATCACCCCGGAGATTGTGGACCGGTTCATAGAGGACTGCCTGAACACCGACCACGACGTGTACTACGGGATAGTGGAACGGTCGGTTATGGAGGGGCGATTCCCTGCTTCCCGGCGCTCCTACGTCCATTTGCGGGAGGGGGACTTCGCCGGAGGGGATATGATTCTGGTGCGGCCGGGGGCGATGCTGGCCAACCGGGACCTCTGGCGGCAGGTGGCGAATGCCCGGAAAAGCGCGCTTTCTCAGGCCCGAATTCTGGGGGGCATCTGGCCGGTGCTGAAACTGCTGACCCGACGAATGAGCCTGGCCGAGGCGGAACGGCAGGCCAGTCGGGCGTTGAACGTACGGGGGCGGGCCGTTATCTGCAGAGACCCCGAGGTGGGTATGGACGTGGATAAGCCGTTTCAGTTGGACATTGTACGGGCCGAACTGGAGGGACGCCGCGATGGATGAGCCCGTCAAGACCTCGTTCTGGGAACGGTTGTTCCATCTGGACGCGCGCCTCTCGGCCCGGCTGGCGCTGCGGGCCCGCTTCCTGCGTTATCTGGCCACGTTCTTCGCCCACACCGGCGACGCCGCTGTCTGGCTGGCCGGCGCGGGGACGCTCTTCTTCCTGGCCGATGCCGCCTTCTGGCGGGAACTGGCCCTCCGCATCATCACGGCGATGACGGCCGGGGGGGTCGCCTCCACCGCGCTGAAGTGGACATTCCGCCGCCAGCGGCCGCCCGGGCCGTCGGCCGGGCTCTATTTCCACCTGGACCGCCACGCGCTCCCCTCGGGGCACGCCACGCGCGTCGCCTGCATTATGGTGGTGCTCAGCCCACTTCTCCCCGGCTGGTGGGCCAGCGCCATCCTGGGCCTGTGGGCCGCGCTGGTCTCCCTCTCCCGCGTTGCCCTCCAGATTCACTATCTGCTGGACATTCTGGTCGGCATGGCCCTGGGCGCACTGGTGGGGCTGGCGGTCATCCGGGTGCTGTAGCCCCTCCCCGATACCCCCCGGAGGATGTATGCAGGACAACCGCAAGCGGTTGTCCTGCATACCGCTTGCATTTTCACCCAAAAACGGTACAATAAATTTGCGTAACTATTCAGGTTTCCTCACCCCCCCCCCCCCGCCGGGGGGGGCCCCCCCGCCCCGCG
>JAPYWT010000206.1 GCA_028276215.1 Thermoflexus sp.
CGAAGCCCAACCCCAGGACCGCCCCCAACAACACCAGGATCACCGCCGGGATGTAGGCCCAGGAATGCCGCGCCAGCAGGGCGACCAGCAGAAAGGTCAGGCCCAGGCCCAGGAAAAAGACACCACCGGTGTCTATGTTGCCCACCCTTCCCGGGAGCGCGGACACCGCGGCCAGGGTGAACAACACGCCCCCTGGGATGATGGCCCACCAGTGCTGACGGTTGGTCAGGTAGATGACCCAGAAGGCCAGCCCGATTCCTCCCAGAAAGGCCAATCCGTCCAGGCCCTCGGGCAGAAACGCCGCCACCCCCAGCCCCAGTAGAGTGAATCCCGGAATCGCCGCCCACCATTGCGCGCGGGGATTGGCGAAGAACACGTACAGAAAGGCCGCCCCTCCGCCGACACCAGCAATGCCCCAGAACAGGTCAATCCCCGGCGGAATGACCCCGACCCTCTCCAGAAGCGAAATCGCTCCGGCCAGAATGAGCAGCAGGCCCACGATGATGCGCCAGTCTACCCGTCTCATGAGTCCCTCCTGTTAGCGAACGGTGACCGAACTGACACCGGCCTCCAGATGCAATTCCACCCGGTACGCCGCGCTGTCGTAATCAGCAGACTGGTAGATACCCTCTTCCAGCCGGGGGAACCGCCCCTGGTCAATGTTGCGCGCGGAAAGGTCATCCTTGAAGCGGATGCGGGCCGCAACGCCCTCCGGAATCTGCACATTCAGAAGCGCCGCGCCCGCCTCCACGTCCACCAGAGCATTGGCCACGCGCGCCGGTGGGATCAGCGTGACATTGCTGGCCCCGGTCTCCAGTTTGCAGTAGGTAATGGGCAGGTCCCGGAGATCCAGCGTCATCTGACTGGCACCGCTCTCCACGCTCAGGGTGAGCGGAACCTCATCGGTGAGACGGAAGCACCAGACCCCGCTTTCCGGCCCGACGACAGGTGCAAAGGAGGGGCCGCACTCCACCTTCACGGACAGACGGTCCCCCTCTATGCGGCTGGAAACCTTCATGCCGGTACCCCGGTTGACCGTCAGCGCGGCACCGGGCGGCGCCCCGCCGGTCACCTCTATCTGCCCGGCCCCGTGCTCAATCTCCACACTGGCCTGCCGGGCCCCCTGCAGGTCTACAATGATGACTTCCTCTCCGGATACCGGCCGCGCGGGGATCAGAGCGCTGACCACCAACCCGATGCCTGCCAGTAAGAGAAACCCGGCCCAGAAATACCCCAGTACATCGCCAATGACCCCCAGGGCCTTGAGGAGAAAACAGAGGGCCAGCCAGATCAACACAGCCCCCCAGAACAGAAACCAACGCTGTGAACTGGACATCTTATCCCCTCCTGGAGCGGGTCAGGCCCCGCACGATGAACCAGAGGCCCAACAGGAAAAAGAGAGCGGCCAGCAGGTAGTCCCTGTACGGCCCCAGAATGGCCAATCGGCCAAACACGGCCGCGAAGAACAGGAACATGATGAGGCTGATGAGGATCAGATTCAGGCCACTGCGGACCGATTGCCGGAAGTCCTGACCGAGAAGGCCCGCCAGAATCGTGCCCACCCCGACAAAGCCCGGGATGAGCGACCAGACGTAGGCCCACGACCCCCAGTCGCCCGTCGCGTTCTGGTAATAGAGGATGCCGCCGATGCCGGCAACGATGCAGGCCGGAACCGCCATCCCTGGCGCGCCGACCAGCAGGCCGATGAGCAAGATGACCCCTCCGGCGATGACGACCCACATCGGCCATTCAAAGGACGGGATGAGGGCACGAAGAGGGGGATAGAATCGGAGTGCGGCCAGAAACGCCGCGATCAGGATGAGGAACAGGCCCAGGGCCAACTGAGTACGGGCACGGCTATCCATAGGACCCTCCTTTCGCGGTGATTGACCACAGACCACGGACCACTGACCACAGACCACAGACCACGGACCACAGACCAACGACCAATATGCAGGCTGACAGCCTGCGCTACTCCTGTCGTCTGTGGTCTGTCGTCCGTCGTCTATATCTACGTCTCATCCTCCCGAAAAGTCGCGGGGATTTCGGGGGCATCCGGCCCGGGGATGCTCTCCTCTACCAGCGCACGGGCGAAAATCAGGAAGCCCGTATGGGCCACCATCCGGTCCTCCGGGCGGAAGCGGGCAGAGACGGCCTTGTAGGGCCGCAGCAGAATCTCCTCCACCTCCACCAGTCCCCACCGGGGCGATTCCAGCGCCGCCAGCAGACGGGTCACCTGATTGGCCGTGGGCAGCAGAGAGCCCAGATACCCCCCGTTCGCCAGCACCGCGTGGGCCTGGTCCAGATAGTCCCAGGGATTGGGCAGGTCCAGAAACAGCGCGTCCACCCCGATCTCGTCAAACCCCTCGGCGATGTCGCGCGTCTTGAACTCCACCACGTCGGCCAGGCCCAGATGCTCCAGGTTGCGGCGGGCCAGTCGCTGCATCTCCGGGCGGACCTCGTAGGAGTAGACCCGTCCATCGGGCCGGACCGCGTGGGCCAACACCGCCGTCAGCGCGCCGCTGCCGCTCCCCGCCTCCACCACCCGACAACCCGGGCCGATGTTCATCTTCAGCAGGATGTACCCGGCCTCTTTAGGGTAGACAATCTGGGTGGTGCGGCGCAGGCGCAGGATGAGGTCGTGGAGCGACGGGGTCAGCAACAAGAAAGGTTGCCCGGTATGGGAGACCACCCGGCTCCCCCACGGACGACCGATGAGGTCGTCGTGGGCCAGGACTCCCCGATGTGTGTGCACCTTTTGCCCGGGCTCCAGACGGACAATCCGCCAGCGACGGTCCGGGCCCATCAGCAGGGCCAGGTCGCCCGCACGGGCACAGGAAACGGGTTTCTCAGCCATTATCCCCCAGCAATCAGATGAATCACCCGCACGTCGGCCCCATCGGGAATCTGGCGGGTGGAAAATTCCTCCTCCGGGATGACCTCCCCGTTAATGGTGACAACAATGGCGGGGAAGGTGTACCGGAACCGGCGCAGGAGTTCCGTCACCGTCAGCCCGGGCTCCCATTCCATTTCATCCCGATTGTTGACCAGAATTTTGGCCATACACATCCACATTGGGGGCAACCGCAAGGGTTGCCCCTACCCCCTGCCCCTGTGGGGCAACCGGTGTATGTTTACCGATAAATCAGGAACTGGGGGAATACTCCCAGCCCGATGGCCCCAACCGTCGCCAGCAACAACAGCAGGTCCACCGCCGGCGAGGCCCGGGGACGGGAAAGATCGGGCACCAGGATATGGGGCAACATCCGCAGCAGGCCCACCACCAGCCCCGCCGACGCCAGCAGCAACGCCAGCACCGTCAGCGGTTGCTCCGGAAAGAGGAGACGGTACAGCCCCCACCGGGAGACGAACCCCACCGTGGGCGGGAAACCGGCCAGGGAGAGCAGGCCCGCCGCTGCGGCCACTGCCCCCCAGGGCGACCGTCCATGCTCCGCCCCTTCCGTAGCGCCGACCGCCGAGAGCCCCGCCGCCATCGTCAGTACGCCCCAGGCGCGGGTGAGCATCATTGCCCGCTCCAGTTCCATCCCCACTGCCCCACCCCTGCCCAGGGCCAGCACCAGCATACCCGTATCCACCATCACGGCGTACCCCAGCAGCGCGCCCCAACCCCGTCGGGTGGTCCCCAGCAATCCGCCGACGACCACCGTCCCGACACCCAGCGCGGTCAGAGCAGAGGACCAGTAGGGGGACCGGCCCAGCCAGGGGTACGTCTGCAGGTAATCCAGCAGGAGGAACCACACCGTCCCCCCGACGGCGGAGAAGATGAGGGCCACCGACAGGGGCGATTCCCGCCGGGCCAGCGCCGGCACCCAGGGGTGAAAGGGGACCAGGCCCAGCATCAGGGCAAACGAGAAGCCGATAAGCAAACTGGCTGTGTTCAACAACCCGGTCTGGTCGGGGGTCAGGGCGTACATATCCAGCAGCCAGTGGGCGACCAGCGGGCCCGGCAGTGCCAGGACGAAAAAGGTCAGGTACCGCGCTCCGCCCATTCCGCCGCGCAGGAGAAGGACGGAGAAGGCCACAGCCAGTTCCAGGATCAGCACCGCGTAGACCAGCGGACGGACGACCAGAGCCGCCGCCAGCAATACCAGAACGCCTGACCCCACGGGGGCATACAGGTCCCCCGATTCCAGCGGCCACGCCAGCAGGAAGAGGGCCGCACCGCTCAGGAAGAGAAACGTCAGCCCGACCTGAGCGCCGGGCCCCAGAACGACCGAGCGCCCCAGGAACGTCACGGCCCCCCCGAAGGCCATTTCCTGTCCCCTGAACGAAAACGTTCCCTCCAGAGGAATCAGTGCGATCCCCAATCCCAGCGCAGCGCAGACGATCGCGGCCAGCAGAAGGGACACCCGCCGCCAGCGGCGCAGGAAGTACGTCAGGACCGCGGTCAGCAACAGAAGCCCGATTCCGATCAGCGCCAGCATGGTCCTCCTATTCCGCCCGGGCGAGGGTCAGGTAGGCCGCCGCGAAGGTGACCAGAAACTGGATCAGTCCCAGCAACCCCGCCACCACCAGACTCGGCTCCAGGGCGCCGAAGAAGAGGTCAAATCCGTTCAGAAAGACCAGCAGTCCCAGACCTGCCCCCAGGGGGGTCTCGGCCATCCCGGCCAGGAAAAGCCCCACCACGGCCAGCAGGTAGCAGGCCAGACCGACCAGAAAGGGTACCTGAGGCAGTGGGAAGCGAAGGGAACCGGCGTAGGCGATCAGCAGCGCAGCCAGGAGAGCACCGATCCGTAGAGGAACGTCCTCTCGCCAGCGGAGCAGGTTCCTCCACCGGAAACGGGTTCCTTTCTCCTGGTCCCCACCATTGCTGACATTTGCCGCCTCGCTCCCTCCCGCCGCCTGTCCGGTCACCCCCAGGGCCAGGCAGACCACGGCGCCGATGAGGAGTTTCACCAGCACCACCTCGGGCCGGATGACCTGGGTGTGGAGAACGCCAACGAAGAAGTACGTCAGTGCCATACCGACCAGCCGGAACAGCCAGCGACGGGTCATCAGCACCAGACCCAGGGCCACCACCAGCACCACCACCGCCGGGGGCGCGGCCAGCGCGGAAATTCGTTCCACCCACTCCAGGAAGGTCCCCATCAGCGCCTCGTCACCATAACCAGAATGAGCAAGAAAGTCGCCAGCGCCCAGAGAACGGCACCCGGCCCTTCGGCGACGTCAGCCACTGCATCCAGAAAACCGGTCAACCGGCCCAAACTGTACACCAGGAGCCGTCC
>JAPYWT010000207.1 GCA_028276215.1 Thermoflexus sp.
GAAGGGGTCCAGTTCCTCTATGACCACCAGTCGCTCCACCTGTGCGGCGAAGTCCCGAATGGTCTGGCGCGGGAGCGGATAGACCAGTCCCAGTTTCAGGATAGACGCGTTCGGGAAGAGTTCGCGAGCATACTGGTAAGCCATCCCGCAGGTGATGATGCCCAGGGAGCGGTCGCCCCACTCTATGCGGTTGACGGGCGCGGTCTCGGCCCAGGCGGCAATCTGGAGCAATCGCTCCTCCACCCAGGGGTGGAGCCGCCGGGCGTGGGCCGGGACAATGACGTACCGCTCCGGACGCCGCTCAAAAGGCGGCAGCGGCTCCAGCGTCCGGGGGCCCTCCGGCATCTGGACCTCCACCGGCGACTTGGAGTGGGAGAGGCGGGTGGTGGAGCGGAGCAGGACCGGCGTGGAGAACTGCTCGCTCAGGTCAAAGGCCAGGCGGGCAAACTGCCGGGCTTCCTCGCTATCCGACGGCTCCAGGCAGGGGAACTTACCGAAGCGGGCGTACTGGCGGTTATCCTGCTCGTTCTGCGAGGAGAAACAGCCGGGGTCGTCGGCGGAGACCAGCACCAGTCCGGCCCGGACGCCGGTGTAGGAGACGGACATCAGACTGTCGGCGGCGACGTTGACGCCGACGTGTTTCATCGCCGCCAGCGCGCGGGCGCCGCCGAAGGCGGCACCAATGGCCGCGTCCAGCGCGACCTTCTCGTTGCTGGCCCATTCCGCCACCACGCCCGGATACTGGGCCAGGTTCTCCAGGATTTCGGTGGACGGGGTGCCCGGGTAGGCCGCGGCGTAGCGGACGCCGGCCTCCCATGCCCCCAGCGCGATGGCCTCATTTCCAGAAAGCATCCGTTTCATCGCTCTCCTTGCATACCGAAGGGTTTCTTCCGTCCGAAGGCCACGATGCAGTTATAGCACAACCTGGGGGGATTGCAACTGGGGTTGCTCCCTCCGGTCTTTCAGTGTACAATTGCCCCGACTTCAATCTTGAGTGGTAGGTGATTACGTCTACCCGTGAAATCCGTGTTTATCCGTGTCCCATTTCCTTACCGCGTCCTGGCGCTGACCGCCGGCCTGCTCCTCCTGCTGGCGGCCCTGGCCTGCCGCCTGGAAGGGTTGCCGGTCCTGGCGCCCACACCCGCTCCGTCCCCTACGGCCACCTCCACCCCGACGCCGACGCCCACCCCCACGCCCACGCCGACCCCGACCCCCACCCCGACGCCGACCCCATCCCCGGACGTTCTCCTCCGCCAGGGGGAAGAGGCGCTGACCGTCGGCGATACCGCCGGGGCTATCCCGGCCCTCCAGGCCGCCTACTTCGCCGACCCCAACGGCGAAGGGGCCCCCCGGGCCCTGCTGAACACGGGCCGGGCCCTGCTCCTGGACGAGGACCACTACCGGGCGTCAACCGTCCTCCAGGAACTCCTGACCCGCTTCCCCACCGCACCCGAGGCCCACGATGCCCGCGTCCTGCTGGCCCAGGCGCTCATGGGCCAGGGAGACCCGCCGGGCGCGGCCCAGCAGTACCGGGCCTACCTGGACGAGGGGACGTCCATTGCCCCGTACGTCTACGAGTGGCTGGGGGATGCCCTCTACGCCGGAGCGGAGTACCCCGCGGCCGCCGACGCCTACCAGTCCGCCATAGACGCCGCCCCCGACCTCTCCTTTGAAGTCGGCATGCGGGAGAAACTGGCCCTGGTCCGGGCCGCTCAGGGGGACTACGAGGGGGCCCTGGCGCAGTACGACCTCATCCTGGCCCGGGCACGCATCCCGGAGTACCGCGCCCGCATCCAGCACCAGGCCGCTCAGACCCTCCTTCTGCTGGGCCGGTACGACGAGGCCTACGACCGTTTCCTGGACGTCGTCCAGAACTACCCCACCAGCCCCTGGGCCTACCAGTCCCTCATCGCCCTGGTGGACGCCGGGGTACCGGTGGACGACCTGACGCGCGGCATCGTGGACTACTACGGCGGCGCCTACGGGCCCGCGGTGGAAGCCCTCTACCGCTACATCAACGCCTACCCCCAGACCCACTCCGGCGATGCCCACTACTACGCCGGGCTGGCCCACCTGGCCGCCGGAAGCCCCGGACTGGCCGCCACCCAGTTCCGCGTCCTGGTGGAGACCCATCCCGAGAATGCCCACTGGGGGGACGGGTGGATCGGTTGGGCCCAGGCGCTGGCTGCGCAGGGGGATGTGGACGGCGCGGTGCAGACCTACCGGACCTTCGCGGCGACCGCGCCCGACCACCCCCGCGCGGCGGAGTCCCTCTGGGCCGCCGCCCAACTCCTGGAGCGCTCCGGGCGGGTGGACGAGGCCGCCGCCCTCTACGAGGCCGTCTACCGGACTTTCCCCACCTCCGAACATGCCCCGCCAGCCCTCCTGCGCGGTGGCCTTCAGCACTACCGCCGGGGGGCCCTGGATGCCGCGACCGCCCTCTGGCGCGCGCTGGTGGACGGGTACCCCCGGTCCTCCTACCGGGCCGCCGGATTCTTCTGGCTGGGCAAGGCGTACCTGGCCGCCGGTCAGGCCCTCTCCGCCACCGACGCCCTCAGCCAGGCCGTCCAGGCCGACCCCACCGGGTATTACGGCCTGCGCGCGGCGGACCTCCTGGCCGACCCCGGCGCGCCGCCCTTCCCGCCGGTGCGCTACGCCCCCGCCCCCCAGACGCCCCAGATGCAGGCCGAGGCGGAGACCTGGCTGGCCGCGCGCCTGGGCATCTCCCCGACGAACCGCCTGAGCGAACCGGACGCCGCACTCCTGAACGACCCCCGTCTGGTGCGCGGGCTGGAACTCTGGCGCCTGGGCCGGCCCGAAGAGGCCAAAGGGGAACTGGAAGCGCTCCGACAGGCCACCGCCGGAGACGCCCTGACCCAGTACCGGCTGGCCCTCCTCTTCCGCAACGTCGGCATCTACCGGTCCTCCATCATCGCGGCGGCGACCGTCCTGCGGCTGACGGGCGTCTCCCCGCTGGACGCCCCGCCCTTCCTGGCCCGCCTGGCCTACCCGACGTACTACGAAGACCTCATTGTGGCCGAAGCGGAGCGGGAAGGACTGTCGCCCCTCCTGCTGTTCTCGCTGGTCCGCCAGGAGAGCCTCTTTGAGGCCATTGCGACCTCGTCGGCGGCCGCGCACGGCCTGATGCAGGTGATACCGTCCACCGGAGAGTACATCGCGGGGCAACTGAACTGGCCCCCGAACTACCGTACCGCCGACCTCTACCGCCCCTACGTCAGCGTCCGCTTCGGGACCTGGTACCTGGCGCGCCAGCGGGACCGCTTCGGGCGGCTGGACGTGGCGCTGGCGGCCTACAACGGGGGGCCCTCCAACGCGCAGCGCTGGCTGGACGCGGCAGGGGAAGACCCGGACATGTTCCTGGAGCAGATCACCCTGGGGGAAACGCGGCTCTACCTGCAGCGGATTCGGGAGCACTACGCCATCTACACAGCCCTCTACGGAGCGGGCCCTTGATCCACGAAGGGCCGAAGGTTTTCTTGGAAAATCCACGAAGGGCACGAAGGGCACGAAGGTTTTCCTGGAAAATCCACGAAGGGCACGAAGGGCACGAAGGTTTTCTTGGAAAATCCACGAAGGGCACGAAGGTTTTCCTGGAAAATCCACGAAGGGCACGAAGGTTTTCCTGGAAAATCCACGAAGGGCACGAAGAATGAAAAAATATTCGTGTCCTTCGTGGATCAATTTTTCGTGTCCTTCGTGTCCTTCGTGGATCAATTTTTCGTGTCTTTCGTGTCCTTCGTGGATCAATTTTTCGTGTCCTTCGTGTCCTTCGTGGATCACCCCTTTATCCCCACGTGGAGCGTTACCGTCCCCATCATCAGCAACCGGTAGCGCACCGAATGGAGACCGACGGCCTCCATTGTCGCCGCCAGTCCCTCCGGCGGCAGAAACGCCTGCACCGAACGGGGCAGATAGCGGTACGCGTCCAGGTACCCCGTCAGGACCCACCCCATCACTGGCACGATGCCCCCGAAGTACAGATGAAAGAGGGGCCGGAAGAGCGGATGTCGGGGCCAGGTCATCTCCAGGCAGACCACCCGTCCGCCGGGGCGGACCACCCGGACCTGTTCGGCCAGCGCGGCCCGGACGTCGGTGACGTTGCGGAGCATAAAGGCGTTGACGACAGCGTCAAACCGGTTGTCGGGGAAGGGGAGACGGAGAGCGTCTCCCTCGGCCCAGCGGACCGGCCATCCGGCGGAGTGAACGCGGCCCATCCGGAGCATCTCCCGGTTGAAATCCAGCCCCACCACGTGGGCGTCAGGCCACCGTCGGAGAAGAGCCCGCGCCATCCCGCCCTCCCCCGTCGCCACATCCAGCACCCAGCCGCCCGGCGGGACGCGCGCCTCTCCGGCGGCCGCCCGCCGCCAGGACTCCACCTGCCCCAGCGACATCACTTTGTTGATGAACTCGTAGCGCGGTGCAATGCGGCCAAAAAGGTCGTGGGTGTAGGCCCGTTTTTCTTCTGGGGATGAAAACGTCATCTTTCACGTTTCACGTTTCACGTTTCACGTTTCACGTTTTACGTTTCACGTTTCACGACCCTCACATCCACCGCCCACGCCCCCCGTGCCCCCACGATGAGCGGGTTCAGGTCCACCTCCGCCACCTGGGGGAACTCCGCCATCAGCCAGCCCACCCGGCAGAGGGCATCCACCACAGCCTCCGCGTCCCGGGGCGCCTGGCCGCGCACGCCCGCCAGCAGGCGGCCCAGGGCCGTCTCCTCCAGCATCCCGCGCGCCTCCTCCCGACTCAGCGGTGCCAGCCGGAAGGCCACGTCCCGCAGCACCTCCACGTAGACCCCGCCCAGGCCGACCATCACCAGCGGGCCGAACTGTCCGTCCCGGTGCGCGCCGACGATGACCTCCAGCCCCCCGGGTGGGGCCATCCGCTGGATCAGCGCGCGCTCCCCGGGCCGGACGGTGCGGGCGAAGGCCTCCCGGACGGCATCGGCGCTCCGCAGGCCCACGACGACGCCGCCCGCGTCGCTCTTGTGGACCAGGCCGGGGGCCACTCGCTTCAGCACCACGGGATACCCCATCTCCTCCGCCAGCGCGATGGCCTCCTCCGCGGATGCGGCCAGGCCCGACGGCGGGACCGTCAGGCCGCAGGCCGCCGCCACCTCCGCTCCCTCCTGCGGGTCCAGGACGCCCTCTTTCCCCTCCAGGAGCGCGCGGATGCGGTCCCGGTCCATATCCGGCAGCGGTTCCGGATCCGGGGGG
>JAPYWT010000208.1 GCA_028276215.1 Thermoflexus sp.
GGTGCCGACCTTCGTGGAGAAGGCGCGCGAGGTGAACGCCGACATTGTCGGCATGAGCGCGCTGCTGACGACCACCATGGTCCGCCAGCGGGACGTCATTGAGGCCCTGGAGGACGCCGGACTGCGCTCCCGCGTGAAGGTCATGGTTGGCGGCGCGCCCGTCACCCGCTCCTGGGCCCAGGAAATCGGCGCCGACGGCTACAGCGAGGACGCCATCGGCGCCGTCGCCGTTGCCCGACAACTGTTGGGCAAGTAGCACAGGCTTTAGCCTGTATTTCTGCGCCCTGCGACGTGCGACTTGCGCCCTGTGCCTTGCGCCTTGCGCCCTGCGACGTGCGACCTGCGACCCGTAAAGGAGCCCCATGCCGCGACCCATCAAATCCATCACGAACCCGCGTCTAAAACTGGAGATTCTCAGCCCGGAGGACGTCCGGCGCATCCACCAGGCCACTCTGGAGGTCATAGAGACCGTCGGAGTGCGCTTCCCGTCCCCCAAAGCCCTGGATGTCTGGGAGGCCCACGGTGCGCAGGTGGACCGGAACACGATGATTGTCCGGGCCCCCGGCCATCTCATTGAGGATGCCCTGAAGAAGGCCCCGCCCGTCTACACCCTGGCGGCCCGCGATCCCGCTCAGGACCTTCCCCTGGACGGCAACCACGTCTACGTCGGCACCGACGGCTGTGGCGTCCAGGTCATTGACCTCTACACGGGAGAGCGGCGGCGGTCCACTTTGAAGGACGTCGCTGAGATTGCCCGTGTCGCCGACTACCTGGAAGAGGTCGCGTTTATCTGGATACCGGTTTCCGCTCAGGACCGTCCCCCGGAGACCCGTGGCCTCTACGAACTGAAGGCGGCATGGGAAAACACCACCAAACACGTCCAGACGGAGAGTATCTATTCGGAGCGGGAGGCGCGGGCGTCGGTGGAAATGGCGGCCCTCATCGCGGGCGGGCGGGCGGAACTGCGTCGGCGTCCCGTCCTCTCCTACGCTCTCTGTACCGCGCCGCCCCTGGGCCAGGACCCCGGCACCCTGGAGGCGGCGCTGGTGGCCGCCGAGGCCGGTATCCCCGTCGGCTTTATGACGATGACCTCCTGCGGCTCCACCGCCCCGGCCACCCTGGCGGGCAACCTGGTGGTGGGCAACGCGGAGGTCATCAGCGCGCTGGCGATGATCCAGTTGGCCTGCCCCGGCGCACCCGTCTTCTACGCTGCCGCCCAGACCGCGATGGACCTGCGCACGGGCGGTTACACCGGCGGCGGTCCGGAGGATTTCCTCTTCGGTGCGGCCTCCAACGTCCTGGCGGATTTCTACAACGTCCCCCTCTCTATGGGCTCCTTCGCCACCGGCGCCAAAGAGCCCAACTGGCAGGCCGGGATTGAGAACAGTCTTTCCACCTTTATGGCCTGCGTCGTGATGTCCGACATGCTCCTGGGCGTCGGCCTTCTCCACGGCAGCCGCATCTGGTCCTACGAACAGATGCTCATGGACTGCGAAATCTTTGACATCGTCTACCATATGATGAAGGGGATCGTGGTGGACGATGAGACGCTGGCCCTGGATGTCATCCGGGCGGTGGGGCCGGGCGGCAACTTCCTGGCCCAGAAGCACACCCGGAAGCACATGCGGGAACTGTGGGTGCCGAAGTTTATGGACCGGCGCCCCTACGAAGAGTGGGAGGCGAAGCGGGACGACGCCCGCGATTGGGCACGGGCCATGGCCCGTCAGATTCTGGAGACCCACCAGCCGGAACCGCTGGACCCGCAACTTTCCGCCGAACTGGAGCGCATCATTAAAAAAGCGTGATCAGTGAAACGTGAAACGTGATTCACGTTTCACGCTTCACGTTTCATGTTTCACGTTTCACGTTTCACGTTTCACGTTTCAGGAGCATCCCATGCAACCCAAACTGGAACTCTTATCCCCCGACCTGATAGAGCACATCCTGGGCGAGGCCTTCTACCTGCTGGAGACCCACGGCGTGAAGGTCCAGGATGCCCAGGCGCGCCGCCTGCTGGGGGAGGCGGGCGCGAAAGTGGACGAGACGAACGAGGTGGTCCGCATCCCCGAGGCCCTGGTCCGGCGGGCCCTGGAGACCGTCCCTCGGGAGTTCTACCTCTACAACCGGGCCGGGGAGCCCGTCGTCCGCTACGGCGGCGACGCCGTCCACTTTGACCCCGGCTCCTCCGGCGTCCACATCCTGGACCCCGACACCCTGGAGCACCGCCCCTCCCAGACGGCCGACCTGGTCCGCCTGGTCCAGGTCGCGGAGATGCTCCCGCAGTACGCCGCCCAGTCCACCGCCGTCGTCTGCAACGAGGTCCCCAAGTCCATCGGCGACCTCTACCGGCTCTACGTTGTGCTCCTCTACTCCGCCAAACCCATCGTCACCGGGGCCTTCTCCGTGCCGACGGCCCACCACATGTTTGACATGCTGGCCATTTTCGCGGGCGGGCGGGAGGAACTGGCCCAGAAGCCGCAGGCCATTTTTGACGTCTGCCCGTCGCCGCCGCTGATCTGGAGCGAGTTCGGCGCGCGCAACCTGATGGACCTGGCCCGCGCCCGTGTCCCGGCCCAGATGGTCTCCATGCCCCTGGCCGGGGCGACGGCGCCGGTCACCATCCTGGGCTCCGTCGTCCAGCACGCAGCGGAGTCCCTGAGCGGCATCGTCATCCACCAACTGGCCGGGCCCGGCGCGCCCATCGTCTGGGGCGGCGCGCCGGCCATCTTTGACATGCGCCACGGCACGACCCCCATGGGCGCGATAGAGACCGCGATGATAGATGTCGCCTACGCGCAGGTGGGCAAGTCCCTGGGCCTGCCCACCCACACCTACCTGGGCGCCAGCGACGCCAAAGTGGTGGACGCCCAGGCCGGGCTGGAGAGTGGCATTACCGCCGTCGTCGGCGCGCTGGGCGGCATCAACATGATCTCCGGCGCCGGCATGCTGGACTTCCTGGCCTGCCAGAGTGCGGAAAAACTGGTGGTGGACGCCGAGGCGGTCGGCATGGCCCTGCGGCTCGTGGAGGGCATCCGGGTCCACACCGACACCCTGGCGCTGGAGATGTTTGAGTCCATCGGTTTCCGGGGCGACTTCCTGAAGCAGAAAATCACGCGACAACTCTTCCCGAAGGAGCAGTACCTGCCCTCGGCGGTGCTGGACCGGGGCTCCATCCGGGCCTGGGAGGAGGGGGGCCGTCTGGACACCTTCGCGCGGGCGAAGGCCCGCGTGCGGGAACTGCTGGCCGCCTACCAGCGCCCGCCGATGGACCCCGACCAGGAGCGGGAACTGCGGTCCATGGTGGAGCGGCTGGCCCGTCAGGCTGGAATGGACTCCCTGCCGCCGCTGTAGCGCGGGCCGCCAGGCTGGTACAGGCTGACAGCCTGCGCTACCGGGCCGCTGTAACGCAGGCCGCCAGGCCTGCTGACTGACGGTCGGCGCAGGCCGACCGGAGGCCTGCATCCCAGGAAGGACGACTTCAGTCGGCGCCGTTGGCGCTGGTTCGGCATCAGGAAGAGGAGGAAGTATGCCCGTTGATCTGGAACTCACCGAACGCCGCACCCCGCCGCCCCCGTGGCAGGACGTGCCCTGGGAGCAGTGGGAGGACTGGCACTGGCAACTGGCCAACCGCATCACCACCGTGGAGGAACTGGCCCGCGTCATCCCGTTGACCGACGAAGAGAAGGCGATGATTGAGGAATCGCTGGGGACGCTGCGGATGGCCATCACCCCCTACTACGCCAGCCTGATGGACCCCAACGACCCCCACGACCCCATCCGCCAGCGGGCTGTGCCCACCCTCTACGAGAAAATTGTCCGCCCGGAGGACATGCGGGACCCCCTCCACGAGGACACCGACTCCCCCGCGCCCGGCCTCACCCACCGCTACCCGGACCGGGTGCTCCTGCTGGTCACCGACCAGTGTGCGATGTACTGCCGCCACTGCACCCGCCGTCGCTATGCCGGGGAGACCGACATGCCCCGCTCCCAGGCGGAGATAGATGCCGCCATCGCCTACATCCGGGAGCACCGGGAGGTCCGGGACGTCCTCCTCAGCGGCGGCGACCCGTTCACCCTCTCCACCGAGCGCCTGGAGTACATCGTGGCGAAACTTCACGAGATTCCCCACGTGGAGATTGTCCGCTACGGGACGGCCGCGCCGGTCACCTTTCCCCAGCGCATCACCGATGAACTGGTGAACATGCTGAAGAAGTACCAGCCGGTCTGGATCAACACCCACTTCAATCACCCCAAAGAGTTGACCCCGCGCGCCCGTCAGGCGCTGGCGAAACTGGCCGACGCGGGCTTTGTCCTGGGCAACCAGACCGTCCTCCTGCGCGGCGTCAACGACTGTCCGTACATCATCAAGGAACTCTGCCAGCGGCTGGTGGAGAACCGCGTTCGCCCCTACCGCCTCTACCAGTGCGACCTCTCCCTGGGCATCGGCCACTTCCGGACGACCATCGCGCGGGGGATTGAGATCATAGAGCACCTCTCCGGCCATACCACGGGCTTCGCCGTGCCGGAGTTTATGGTGGACCTGCCCGGCGGCGGCGGGAAGACGCCGGTGAACCCCCGCTATCTTATCGCCTGGAACGGCCGGGTGGCGATTTTCCGCAACTACGAGGGGGTCATTGCCCGCTACACGGAGCCGGACGACTACCGGTTTGAGTGCCCGCCGAACTGTCACATCTGCGAGGAGCGGCGGGCGCGCGGGCTGGACGAGCCGAAAGTCGGGCCGGCGCGCCTCTTTGCCGGGGAGGCCATTGCCCTGGAGCCCGCCGACCTCCCCCGCCGGACCCGCCGCAGGCAACCGATGTAGGCCAACTGCTTGCAGTTGGCCTACATCGCTTGTTGGATTTGGCTTCCCGCCGATCTCGCATCATAATAGCCCTGGAGCCAGGACCCAGGGAGGGCACGATGACTGTTACAGTTGCTCAGATGATGCAGCAGGCCACATCCATTCCTGTTCTGACCCTTCGCGGCACCCACCGGGAGGTGGGGCGGCAGATTGGCGAGGCGATGCGCCCGCACATCCAGCGGCGGCTGGAACGCCTGCGGGCAGAAGTCCCACGGGGGATTCCCTGGGAGGAAATGCTGCACCAGAGTCGCCTCTGCCAGACCTACAGCCGCGCCGTCTACCCCCAGTACGTGGAGGAAATAGAGGGCATCGCCGAGGGGGCCGGATGTCCCTTTGACGAGGTCTTCCTGGCGATGTGCGAGGAACTGCGGGA
>JAPYWT010000210.1 GCA_028276215.1 Thermoflexus sp.
AGGGATACCCACAGCACATCGGCTCCAGGCGCATCTGCGACTGGCCAGCGCTCCATCGTATCCAGCCAGTAGGCACCGGTGCGGAGAAGAAACTCCTCACCCGTCACCCCATCAAAGCGATGCCGCTGCACCAGAATGTCCCCAGGGAGCAGTTCCACTGGCGAGACCGCCAGCCCGTCCGACACCCCCAACACTTCCCCACCCGGAGTCAGTAGATGCCCCATAATGGAGAACGGTCGGGCAATCGGCCCCTCAGTGACCTGCCACCAGGTCTCCACATCCAGACCCTGGCCGTCCCGGTACACCCCAGCCCCCAGAAACGCAAGAGGGCCCGAGAGGGCAACGGGAGTGGCAACCCGAACTTCATCCGGGTTCGGAATGATCTCCGCGCGCCCAGCGACAACCATCGGGGAATCAGGTACCGCAGGTGGCTTCTCCTGCTCATACAGCACGAAAGCAGGGTAATCGGTCGTATAACGGTTCATATCCAGTGAGAGGCGTGCCTCACTGAGCCGCCGGATGACAAATTGATCCCGGGGAACAGGCGGGGAAAGCAGAAGAGAGGGGAACTTTCGCTTACGGTCCTGGATGAGGTCATTGTGCAGAGCATATACTCCCGGCCTGGTACTGCCGGAAGGATACACCCACCCCGCTCTACAATCAAATTCCACCTGGCGAAGGTCATTTCGTCCAAATCCCCGTGCAATCACCTGTTCGGAAAGAGGGGCGGCGGGGACATTGCACTGAGCGATCCACTGCAGGGGCGGCGGCGATATATCATACAAAAAGAACGAATAGCCGATTTCAGCCGTGGGTTGCACCTGCCGAAACCAGGCATACATGGAAGGGGCTTCGGACCATCCTCGCTGAAGGGATGTGATGCTGATCACGTACCGTCCAGGTAGGGGATGAAACGGCGCGGTCAGGGGAGGAGCGGTGATCTCCGGCGGTAAGGCCTCAGAGGGAATGCCGTAATAACTGGGAAGAATGTTGGTAAAATGATAAGCAATCTTAGGGATAGGTCCGGGGTGCTGATCCAGATAACGCCGCAATGCTTTGTACCCCTGGCCCCAATCTATGTTGGAGTCCACCAGATAATAGTGCCCATTCCGAGGGCCACCAATCAGTTCGTTAAAATAAGCGATTTCATAAGGGAACATTCGTACAGTTCCCACAACATACCAGAGCCCCAGGACAGCAGCAACAAGCCATCTCCAGAACCTGCCCGCGGCGCAGAAACGACGTATTCCTTCGCCGATGGTCAGATAGATCAATGGGTGCACCGGCAGCATGTGCCGGTAGCCGATGTTCATTCCATTCTTTATAGAAACGACAGCGTATAGAAGCGAAAACAGCCCCAGGTCCACCAAAAAGGTGCGGGGAACGGGGCGCCGGAGAAGGTAAATGCCACCAATGCCCAACCCCAGAAGAAGAGGGAGAGGATTTTTGATCAGAAAAGCGAGAGGGAAATACCACCACCAGTTCCCGTGTTTCTGCATTCCTATTGCAAACACCCATCGCTTTTCCGCACTGAGCGCCTGGGAAATCAGCCCGTTCCAGTGATCGGGCGCGGGGTACACACCTGGAATCTCTTCACGGATAGGGCCCCATGTAAAAGCATATCCGGCCCACAGGATCAAAAAACTCAGAAAACCAGCGAACAGTCCCTGACCAAACCTGGCAATTCTCTTTTCCGGTTTTTCGGTGATCGTCTTCCAGAGAATGATCAGGCCCATGGCACCAGTCCAGAGGACTCCACTTCCCTTAGCCAGCATCGTCAGCCCCAGTAACCCACCTATCCCCGCGGCTTTTCCCCAGGAAGGGGATTCCAGCCAGCGCCAGGCGAGATACAGACTGGCTGTCCCGAGGGTAACCGTTCCCACGTCCGTGGTTGCCAGGCGACCATGAGCCAGAAGATTGGGGTCAAAGCAGAAAACAACCAGCGCGATCAACCCGGTAAAATAGTTCCCCAGTTCCTTTCCCCATCGGAAGATCAAGGCACCCAGAAGAACCGTCAGAAAGATAATGGGCATCCGGATAATCACTTCTGTCCGTTCCACAGGCATCAAGTAAGGCACGAATGCCCGTACATAATCGGTCAGCCATAGAGGCCATCCATCCAGGCGCTCCAAAGGAATACCCGGTTTTTCAAGATATACCAGGATAGATTCCAGGATGTTCAGCAGAGGGGGATGACCGTGCTGAGGAAGGACCCAGAAAGCCGTTTTTCCGCGTGCCAGCAAGGCGTATCCGGCTGCAACATGTGCTGGCTCATCCGAAGTCAGGGAAAGGGACCGCGCTCCAAAAACCAGAATGCCAAAGGAACACAAGAGAAGAAACGCAGGGAGAAATAATCGCAGAAGCCTCATGGGGAATACCGTCCAATGAGTTTATATCGGGGTTGTCCATCCATGCCCGGCACAACAGCCAAAGGCGGAACATCGGGGATTTCCTGGATAGGTACTACGAATAGCCCTGGAGCGCCCGAATCCCAGATTTCCTGGGTATTGCAAACATTGTGAAATTTGCCCACACGGGAGACAGCGCCAAAGAGCATAGGTCCACGTTCAGGAAGGTCTTGCTGGAGCAGATGAGGGTCATACCGGGTGAAGAACAGAAAATAAAGATACGGCCAGTTGGAGTCGCAGGTAAAATAAATGGCTGGATAGCGATCCTTCCAAGAATTTAGGGCCAGTGCGGCGGCTTTCATAACCACGTTGAAATTACGAGCAGCATCCCGGGGATAATCCCGGAAGTAGTAGCGAAAATAACCGGTGGCCTGGAAGATCACCCACCCCACCAATGCTCCCTTCACCAGCCAGCGAGCGAATCGGTGCCGAATCAGATTGTCCAGGGCGATCAAGCCCAGGCCGGACCACAGTTGCCATGGCACCACCCCGGGTAATCCCCGAAGGGAATGGCCCGAACCGGGCAGGTTGGGCTCCGTCAATGCGACTGGCAAAAGCGCGGCCAGCAGCCAGCCCCCACTGAGGCAAATGGGTAGCCGCCACTCTTTCCGCCGCCAGCCAAAAGCGATCCCCAACGGGACCAGAACGGCCTGAGCAATGTAGAGTTGGCCCATCCCGGCCGGATGCTGGAGGATGTCCCGGTCTCCCCGGAGAAAGAGGTAATCCGGGCTCAGATTGTAGCCCGCGTAGAGGGCAACCCGCCGCAAGGACTCCCCGAAGGTCCGCTCCGGGCGGAAGACGGAGATTTCCCGGTATCGGGCGCTCATCTGCTGAGGATAGCGGATGAGGTTGCTGACCATCGGCAGAGTCAGGCAGAGCCCCACACCGAGAGCAATCAGGACCTGCGGCCATCGGGCCCGAATCTGATGCCGGGAAGCAAGGGCCAGCATCCCCACCGTCAACGGCAGGAACAGATTCATCACGGAATAGGTATATAGCCCCAGCCCCGCCGCAATTGCCGCCCCGATAAGGTATGATAAGCGCCCTGTCCGCCGCCAGCGCCAGAAACAAATCGCTACCAGCAAAGCGGGAGCCACTGTCGCGTTGACCTCAAGAGCAATCCGGTTGAGGGGCACAGCCCAGGGAGAGATAGCCAGAAATGCTGCCGAGGCAAGTGCTACCGGGGGATGAAACCATTCTCTCCCCAGCCGATACAGAGCGGCGATCGCCAGAATGCCCCAGAATGCGGCCGCCAGCCGAGCGTTGAAGACAGTCAATCCACCGGCCCCAACCAGAGGCGCCTGGGTGTAGATAAACAAGGGCATCCGGTAGTCGTTCAGCGCGCGCATCACCGTGGGGAGAAAAACACCGTGCTGGTCGCGCCCGGTATGCCAGATAGAATACGCGTCATAACTGTTGCAGGCTTCGTCAGGGGCCAGGCCCGGCGGGGATTGCTCCAGTCCCACCATCCGCAAGCCGCTGCCGAGCAGAAGGACAAGTACGATTCCCCACAAGTGTGCCCATGCCTGTCTTCTTTGCATCGCGGCCTCTTTTAGCCCGGACTGCACTTCGCCCCCCGATTCTACCCAAAACGGCCGAAAAAGCAAGCACTTGACGAACACCACCGAAGGGTATATCATAGCCCCCAAGCGGTATACCCGAATGGACCGTCTCTCATTCACCCGAATCCACCTGCCCTCCACGACGTCCACCAACGATGTGGCGCGGGACCTGGCCGCGCGGGGGGCGCCGGAGGGCACGGTCGTCACCGCAGAGTACCAGACCGCCGGACGGGGCCGCCTGGGGCGGCGCTGGCTGGCCCCACCAGGCACCTCGCTGCTGTGCTCCCTCCTTTTCCGCCCTCCACCGGGGCTGACACTCCTCCCCCACCCTGCCGACCTGACCATGCTCTGTGCGCTGGCCGCAGCGGACGCCGTAGAGAAGGCCGCCGGCCTTCCGGTCTCCCTGAAGTGGCCTAACGACCTGGTCGTCGTTCGGGGGGAGTCCTGGCGGAAACTGGGCGGCCTGCTGGCCGAAACCGGCATCTCCGGCGACCGGGTGGAGTTTGTCGTCGTCGGCGTGGGGATCAACGTCAACGTGCCCGCGGAGAGTCTGCCCGACCTGGCCCCCGATGCCACCAGCATCCTGGCCGAAACCGGGCGGGAGACGGACCGGGACTCTCTGCTGGAGCAGTTCCTGGACGGGGTGGCCAGCCGCCACGCGCGATGGCGGGCCGGTGAGCGCCCCTGGGCGGAGTGGGCCGCCCGCCTGGCCACTCTGGGCCGGGCGGTGCGGGTGGTCACCTCAGAGAGAGAACTGCACGGAATCGCGGAAGGGGTGGACGAGGAGGGAACCCTGCTCCTGCGCACCCCCGACGGCGCGCTTCATCGGATTCGGGTGGGGGACATCTTACTGGCGCATTAAAAAGCAAAGGCTCTGTTGAGTCACATCTATCCCTCCCCGCGCCGTGTAGCGGCAGCAGGGAAGGAGACAGAACGAGGCGGAGCGGCGGCTGGAATCCCTCACCATCCGGGGCATTCCGGTTGCGGATGACGGGCAGTACACGGTTCTCCTCCAGGGATACCACTACACCAACTCCGGCCCGAACATCGGGCTGACGACCGAAGAATTGACCGCGCTGGCCCCGCCCAAAGTAGTCAGCACCTCCGCGCGGGATGTGGTAGAGGAGTACCTGAGAAGCCGCCAGAACCTGCAGAGCCTGGTGGAGGGGCGGCTGATATATCTCTGAGAGAAACAGCGGCGGCGGCCCTTCGGGCCGCCGC
>JAPYWT010000211.1 GCA_028276215.1 Thermoflexus sp.
CTTGCTGGCCATCTTCACTGGCCTGTACCTGCTCCTGCAACGGCGACGGGTAGAATATCTGCTGCCAGGCATCGCTTTTCTGATCATCGCTCTGGGTAACGGGTTGGTGGCAATGGACCAGACGGGGTTGGGCCGGCTGGTCAATCTCTTTGGCTATCCTCTCATCTCCGTCGTCGTGTACCGCGCGGCCCTTCAGGACCTCTGGTCCTACCGGCAGGAACTGCAAACTCTGAGCGAACGCTCCCTGCAGCAGACACAAGAACTGCTTTCCCTGCTGGGGGTCAGCCAGGCACTCAGTGCGTCCCTGGAACTGGAACCGGTCCTGAAACAGGTCGCGGAGCACATCGCCCAGGCACTGGATGCTGACCGGGTAGCAGTCCTGCTGCGACCGGCAGAAGGACCGGTAGACCTATCCGAAAAAGAGGTACCTGAGCGACTGCGTCTGATGACCCTGTATGCTCCCCTGACCGGGCACATGCCATTGCCCGATCCCGTTGACGTCCCATTGGACCAATATCCTCTTCTGGCCCACGCCGTCCGCAGGCGACGGCATCTGATTCTGCACCCCCATCGCCCGCAACCGGACCTGCAATCTCTCTACGACCTCCTGCAGAGTCCGAAGGGGGGGACGGTGATCGTGCAACCCATGGTCCAGAGGGACCGGGTGATGGGGGTTCTCCTCATCGTGAACGATCACCAACCAACCCCTTTTGAGAGCCGGGATATCCGTCTATGCGAATCTATCGGGGCCCAGATGGCGGCAGCGATTGAGAACGTCTATCTGTACCGCCGTCTGGGGCAGGAGGTCCAGCGCCTGGAGCGGGCGCTCCGGGAGCGGGAGCGCGAGGCTTCGCTGCGGGAGGCGATTCTGGAGAGCACGACCGAGGGGATCATTGTGACCGATGAGCAGGGAGTGGCCATCCGGCTGAACGCGGCGGCGGAGCGCATCCTGGGGGTTCCCCGGGAACGGCTACTGGGCCGCCCCGTTCAGCCAGCGCTGGAAGCCGTTGCCGCACAACCTCTGGAGGTGATGGCACTCCTCCAATCGCCGCTTCACACCCTCTTTGAACTGGAAGGGAAACGGATTGCAGTCAGTGCGGCGCCCGTCCGACTCCCCTCCGGCGAGCACCTGGGCACAGTGGCCGTCCTGCGGGATGTCACCCGGGAGGTCCAGGCCGAAAACTCCAAACGGGAATTCATCGCTCACGTCTCTCACGAACTCCGGACCCCCCTGACCGCCATCCTGGGCTACAGCGAGGCGCTCTACAGCGGCATGGTGGGCCCGCTATCCCCCACCCAGGCCACGTTTCTCCACATCATCCACGACAACGCCCGCCGGCTGGTCGCGATTGCCAACAATCTCATCGCTGTTGCCGAAAGCGAGCGGGGACGCCTGGAACTGAATTACGCCCCTACCGACCTGGCCCTGCTGGTCGGCGAGGTCCTGGAATCCTTCGTTCCCCAGATGAAGGCGCGACAACTGGAGTGGCGGCTGGAAGTGGCGGATGATGTGCCCCTGGCAGAAGTAGACCCGCTGCGCATCCGACAGGTGGTGAGCAATCTGCTCAGCAACGCGGTCAAATTCACCTATCCGGGGGGTCGGGTAACGGTGGGGCTGGCCGCGGTGCCGGAACCGGATGGGGCCCCTCCCCAGTTCTGCCGCCTCTGGGTTCAGGATACCGGCATCGGTATTCCGCTGGAGGAACAATCCCGGGTATGGGAACGGTTCTACCACACCGATGACCCACTGCGGATGGCCGCGGGAGGCATGGGGGTGGGACTCTCCATCGTCAAGTCCCTGGTAGAGGCACACGGGGGGCGCGTCTGGCTGGAATCCGCTCCGGGGCAGGGGAGCACCTTCACCGTCCTGCTGCCCATTCGCCGGCCCCCATCACCGGCCACCGCAGAAATCGCGGCAGGCGAGTACCCCTCTATAGAAGAGGCACTGAGGGAGCCCTGAGGGCCCCAACCCTGCTCAGCGGACCCGCCGGATGACCATCACGACCTTGCCCTGAATTTGCACCTGGCGGGGGTCGTCTATGTAAATGGGTTCCATGGTGGGGTTGGCGGGCTGCAGGCGCACCCGTCCCCCTTCCCAGTAGACCCGCTTCAGGGTCGCCTCCTCCCGGTCCCGCAACCAGACGGCGGCCATTTCCCCGTTCGCTACCTCCTCGGCGGGGCGCATAATGACGATGTCGCCGTCGTGGACCATCGCATCTATCATGGAATTCCCCCGGACGCGCAGGGCGTAGAGGTCCTGGGGGTCTCCCACGATGCTGCGCGTTAACTCAATGGTCTCCTCCACACCCAGCAGGGAGAAATCGGAGGAGGGGACGGGGATCGGTTCACCCGCCGCGATGTCACCCAGGAGGGGAACAGAGACAATCTCGCCGAGTCCCAACCCTCGCGCACCGGCCGCTGTGAGACGGATGCCCCGGGAGGAGCGCGGGTCCCGCTCTATCCATCTCGCCTGCTCCAGCCGTTTCAGGTGGTAATCCACCACCGAGGTGGAAGAAATCCCCAGTTCCCGGGCAATATCCCGGACGGTGGGAGGATAGCCCCGTTCCTGGATGAAATCCCGAATGCACTCCAGGATGCGTTGCTGTTGGTCCTCCAGGACTGCCGGCTGTGCGTTCATTCCCGCCTGCCTCCTGTTCGGAATGTGCCACGAATTTCACGAATTTGCACGAATTTTTAACTTTTTATTTTAAATTCGTGTCATTCGTGGCAGAAATATTATAAACGAACATCCGTTCGGTGTCAAATCCGATGGTGCTGAATTCGCCTGCGTTCATCCCCATCCGCCGACTTCTCGTACTGGTCGGGGTGTGCGGCGCACTGATGGCCTGCCTGCCGCTGACGCCTTCGCCCTCTCCCACCCCGGCAACCTCCACTCCCCGTCCCCTGCCCACCGCCGCGCCGATGGAGACGCCCGTCCCTCCGGACGCCCTCTCCCTGGCCCCCCGGTACGCCATCTCGTTGACGGTGGACGTCGCCCACGCGCAGGTCGCCGGGGAGCAGGTCGTCCGCTACACCAACGCGGAAGAGGTCCCGCTGGGGGACCTGTACCTCCGTCTCTTTCCCAGCACCCCCGGCTACGGCGGCGAGATGAGGGTGAGTTCCATCCGCCTGAACGGGAAGCCCGCCAGCCCGGAGGTCCGCCTGGGCGGGTCGGCCCTGCGCCTGCTCCTGAACCCGCCCCTGGCCCCGCTGGAGACCGTCACCCTCAGCATGGCCTTCACCGCCGCCGTCCCCCTGACCGACGGGATAGACTACGCCCAGTTCTCCTACGTGCGCGGCGTGATGGCTCTGCCCGAGGTCTACCCCCTGATCCCCGTCTACGACGACGAGGGCTGGAATGTGGAGGTCGCGCCGGACTACGGCGATGCCGTCTACTCCGACGTCGCTTTTTATCAGGTGGACGTGACCGCGCCGCCCACGATGACGCTGGTCGCCTCCGGGACCTGCGCCGTCCGGGAGGCCGGGCGCTGGTCCTGCCAGGCCGGGCCGGTCCGGGATTTCGCCCTCATCCTGGGCGACGACTACCAGGTTGCCAGCCAGGTTGCCGAAGGGATCGTCGTCAACAGTTATTTCTACTCCGGGCATCGGGAGGGCGGGGAGGGGGTCCTGAAGATGGCGGTGAATGCCCTGACCCTCTACTCCCGCCTCTTTGGGCCGTATCCGTATGAGGAACTGGACGTGGTGGAGACGCCGACGCGGGCCGGAGGGATAGAGTACCCCACGCTGGTGGTCATCTCCGACCGATTATACACGGGCCATCCCCGTCTGGAGTGGGTGGTGGCGCACGAGGTGGCCCATCAGTGGTGGTACGGTGTGGTGGGGAACGACCAGGTGGACGAGCCCTGGCTGGATGAGGCGTTGACGCAGTACACCACGTTGCTCTACCACGAATTCCTCTACGGCGCCGACGCGGCCGCCGAAATTCTGAAGAGCGACTTTCAGGCCACTTATGACCGGCTGGTAAAGGAGGGGAACGACATGCCCGCTGGTCTGCCGGTCGCCGCCTACCCCCGGGACCTCTACAGCCCGGTAGTTTACCGGAAGGGGGCTCTGTATTTCCATGCCCTGCGGCAGCGGGTGGGGGACGAGGCCTTCTTTGCCATTCTGCGGGCGTATTACCGCCGCCACCGCTACGGCATCGCCACCCCGGACTCTTTTCTGGCGACGGTCAAGACGGTGACGGGCAGCGAGCACCGGGACCTCTATGAACGCTGGATTCTGGGGGTCTCGCGGTGAAGAACGTGTCAGGACGCTCGCGGTCACTTGACAACTTCCGCTTTCCGGATACAATATCGCCGCCACGGACCGTCTGGAGCGGAACCACTGCGCACAGTTGTCCTGCTTCGGGCCGTGAGCAAAATCGTCTTGCGCTTCCGCCAGGTCTGAACCTGCGGGGAGACCGAGGAAAGAGCATTGCCCCGATGTGTTCCGCACCATCTCCCGGCGCCGCTGGGATCGCCGATGCGACCGAGACGGCGGAGGGGAAGTCCCTCTGCTGTTTCCCCCTATTTCTCAGCCGAAAGCCGCGCGGATGAGCCAGGAATGGGGACTGGTCCGGATTGACGACCGGCTGATTCACGGGCAGGTGATTGCCGTCTGGTGCAAACACCGGCCGTTCACCCGCATCGTGATTGTGGACGACGAGGTCGCCGCTGACCCCTTTATGCAAGAGGTCATGCGGCTGGCTGCGCCGCCCGGCCTGCGGGTGGATGTCCTGTCGCTGGAGGAGGCCATCCGCCGTCTGCCCCAGGACCCCCACCCCCGGGAGACGACGATGGTGCTTCTGCGGTCCCCGCAGACGGCTCTGAGGCTCTACGAGGGGGGAGTCCGGTATATGGCACTGAACGTGGGCGGCCTGGGAAGCGGCCCGGGCCGTCGGCCTCTCTTCCGCCACATCGCCGCCTCAGACGAAGAGATTGCCGCCCTGAAAGCCCTGGCAGAGCGGGGAGTGGACATCACGTTTCTGACGGTGCCGGGAGAGAAAGCCCGTCCGTTCAAAGACCTTCTGGACCTCTAAACGCTGTTCCTGAAATCACGAGGGGCACGAAGGCTTCCACGAAGGGCACAAAGGTTGCAACTTATTTTTATTGAGATTCGCCTTGCTATAGTAACAAATTTGAGGGGCGGTTTCCCTCGGTGCTTATGCA
>JAPYWT010000212.1 GCA_028276215.1 Thermoflexus sp.
TTCTACTTCTACTTCTACCCCGACAGAAGACCCGTTTGACGCCCTTCCGGGGCCCGATGCGGCTTTCTGGGAGAGGTAGAAGTAGAAAGTAGAAATCCCATTACGGCAAGGAGGTCCGAAATGACCTACTACGGCTACTATCCCCCGCCCCCGACAGAAGCGAATCGGCGGGAGAAGAAGGCCCGCTATGTGGCCCTGGCCTACGTGGGCCTGGTTGTCCTGGTAGCGGTGGGCGTGGCGGTCTACGTGATGCTCCAGCGGCTGGAGACGGACGTCCTGACGGCCATTGCGACCATCGGGTGCGCCAGCGTCATCACCCTGGCGAACCTGACCCTGGCGCTGATGGCCTTCCTGCGGGCGCGGGACCGCCAGGCCAACGGCCAGGCCAGCGCCGCGCTGATGACCCCGCCCCAGGTGGTGGTCATCCCGCCGATGCAGGTCCAGACCCCGCCGCTTCTGCCCCAGGGCGCGCCGCTGACCCAGGTGGAGACCGTCAAGCCCCGGCACTTCACCGTTGTGGGGGAGGACGGCCCGTGATTGCTCCAAAACGTGGAGCAATCGTTGACGCCGCGCCATGGCCACGATTGCGCCAATTGCGCCACATTTTGGCGCAATCGTGGTCAATCGCGGCGACCTGGTCAGCGTCCCAGGCCGCTGGTCCAGCGATCGCCTGCCTGGGGGCGCCCGATGCTCCGGCCTCTGGCCGGGAGCGCTGGGGCCGGCCTTCGGCCTGGCGCTGGCCGCCGACCCGCCAGGGCCTGCGACCTGGCATGCGGGCGGACACAAAAACCCCGCCAATAAACGACACCCTTCAAGGGCACCCGAAAGGGCACCGTAAGAGGTACCGTAGACAACACCCATAAAAAGCGCCCCCGAAAGTGCTGCAAGGGACCAGCAAAGCCCAACCTGCTCCATAGCAGAAAAGGGCTCTAACTCTTTCTTACGGAGGTGAACGAATGTCCCAGGAAGATTTCCTGAGAGCTCAACTGGCCCAGGCGGAAGCCGCGCTGGAAGCCACAAAGCGGGTCAAGGAAATGGCGGAATATCATTACCGTCAGATACTGGATGCTCTCCGCCAGATTGCAACGGGCCTGCTGACGGAGGAGTGGAACAAGATGATCCGGGACCACCCCGATGCATATCAGTGGCCTCCGGACCGGCTGGTCGCATGGATTCTGAGAACCGGACAAGAGAAACTCAACCGGCTGAGAATCATGGCCGGGAGCGGGCCACAGATACTGGAAAGACAGGAGGAGGAAATCCAGCAACTCCGCCAGGAAAACCGTCGCCTGACCGATGAGAAGGAAGCGCTCACCGAACAACTGCAGCAGGTACAGTTGCGCCTGGCAATCCGGGAGCAGGAATTGCAACAACTGCAGACCGAGAACGAGATGCTCCACAGGCTGATGCGGGGACAGGCCAGAGGGACCGCATCGGGACCCGAGATACCGGCAGCCCCCGCCCCGCCGGAAACAGCGGACGGCGAGAAGCCCGCCGGGTGGCTCCTCACGGATGTGGAATTCGCCGTCGTAGAGGCCCTGGGCATCATCGGCAGCACGGGCCTTTCCCTTCGGGAGTCGGTGGCCCGGGCCCTCGGTCGGTCTCCCCGTTCGGGTGCTACGGGGGAACTGTTTCAGTCTTTGAAAGACCGGGGGTGGATTGCCGAAGACCTGGCGGCGTCGGAAGTCATCGGCCGTCCTCCCCGCATTATCCGCCTGACCGGGGAAGGAAAGGCGGCTTATCGCGCCCTCTTCGGCACAGAACCGGTGGAGCCGGAGGTGGATCGCCTGCTCCGGCGTCACAAGTCCCAGGAGCAGGTCGTCCTGGCACTCCAGGCACGCCAGGCCCTGGAGGAAGCCGGCGCCGAGATGGTGGACCTTTTCCCGGAGCCCATCCCCCTCCCCGGACACAGACGGCCCTTTGAGGTGGACCTGGTCGCCGTTCTTGATGGCCACAAGATTTTTGTGGAATGCGAACGGGCGACCAGCAAGGGAGAGCAACGGCTGGATAAATGGAGCGCTTACGCTCAGGTCACCAAAGATTTCTATTTCTTCGTGCCCAACCGGGAAGTGTTGAATCGCCTGGTGAACGAACTGGACCTCTGGGCCTCCCGGCGTCTGCAGGACGCGGCGGGGGTGACACTGCGAATCTGCCAGTTATCTTCCACCAGAAAGGACTCGCTGTGGCACTATGAGCAACCGCTGAGGGGAAATTGGTGAACCCCGGCCGGGGAGCAAAATAGACCCCCCACTATAGGGGATTTTGCTCCTTTTGCCCCTTTTGCTCCCCGGAGAACCCTGCCTGTACCGCTGTATGCCCGGGGCATTCCCGAACCCGGCTTTCCAGCACCAGACAGAGATCAGCAATCAGGAGCAATGCGATGACCACAGAAATCAGGCGGTCCGAAACCATTGATCGGGTACCGGTGAGCACCGGTGACCTGCTTCTGGCCTGGGCCGACTTCCTGCGCCTGGACGTGGCCCAGGGTGACGCCAGCCCCCGCACGGTGGCCACCTACCAGGCCCAGGTGCGGGACTTCCTGACCTGGTGCCAGGCCCATGGACTCCACCCCGCCCTGGCAACGGAAGACGACCTGAAGGCGTACCGGGCCCACCTGGTGGAGCAGTACGCCAGAGCAACGGTGGCCACCCGCCTGGCGGCAATCCGCCGCTTCTACCAGGCCGCCGTCTGGCGGGGATACCGCACCGACAACCCGGCGGCGGGTATCCGGCCCCCCAGGGAGCGGACGGCGCGGGATGAACGGGTGCGCTTCCTGCCCCTGGAAGGGCTGAAGCGGCTTCTGGACGCCCCCAGGGGCGACGGTCTGCGGGCGACACGGGACCGGGCAATCCTGGCCCTGATGGGCGTTCACGGCCTGCGGGTGGGGGAAATCGTGGCCCTGGACGTGGCCGACCTGGACCCGGACGCCGGAACGGTCTCCGTGCCGGGCAAGGGTGGGAAGCGGCGGACGGTCTACCTGGTGGACATCAGCCGCCAGCGCCTGGCAGACTGGCTGGCAGTGCGGGAGCGGGTCGCCGGTGAGGGGGAGACGGCGCTTTTCGTGGTGCTGGACCGGGCAAAGCGCTTCACGGGCCGCCGGATGACCCGCCGGGCGGTGGAAGCGCTGACCGACCGCTACCTGGAGCGCCTGGGGCTGAAGCGAAGCGGGATTTCCTGCCACAGCCTGCGCCACAGCGCGGCGGTGTGGGCCCGGGCCTTCGGTGCAACGGTGGACGCGCTGGCGGATATGCTGGGCCACGCCAGCGTGGATACGACCCGCGTCTACGCCCGTATCGTGAACCGGATGCAGGAGAACCCGGCCCGCTTCCTGGAAGCGGCCCTGGGAGAGGCAGAGAGCGGGCCGGAGAGGGGCGCGGAGACCCGCCGCTGACGTTTCGCAAAAGGGGGATTATGTGAAACGTCAGAAGCCAATTTCACGGGCCGTTTTGCGCCCCCGACATTGAGAGAGGGACAGAGAATAAGCGCTGACTCCGCAAAAGTTCTCTCTCGGAACCTGAGATAGGGTATATCCGGGTGCCGCCCTGCGCTTGACGGGCGGATTTAACATCAACGGCGGAAGGCACTTGACAGACGCCTGGAAGGTTGTATAATTCAAGCCAAACAGTAATTACCTACCCTCCGTGTCATTGCAAGCCGCCGAAGGCGGCGAAGCAATCTCCCGGCCTGAGAGGGGATTACGTTGGTGGCTATCGTTGCCTCGCAGTGACAGCGGGTAGGTGATTACGCCAAACAATTGAATAGGCTGGATGGCAAGTTGCCCCCTGGCAGTGCATGAGAGCAGGAGAAAGAGTCAATACCTGGATATTTCGCCTGCTCAAGACAGCCAACAGCTTATGACAATAAAACGTCAAGATGCTGTGCGTAGGGCTGGGGCAGCTTGCAACAAAAAATCCAGGCCACTGAGCAAAAATCACCGTCAAAGAGCACATTACCAATCTCGTTACCTGCCAGGATGCCCGCCATTGCGCGCTGACCGGGAATCAGATTTCCCTGGCACACTGTGCCGGGCATCAGCCTGCGCCAAGGCCAAAAGCCGGTGGCGGACGACTTTCGTCAACACTGGCAGGTAGCGACCATCCACTATTCGGGCAATGAGTGGAGAGACATCTCGGGGGCCACGCTCCAAAGCCCTCGGCCCCGAAGGGTCTTGGTCCAGAGGGATTGCTCGCCCTGAGACGCTCGCCCGAGGCGTCCCCATTTTGGGTTGCGGCGAGCGATCGGCCTTCGTAGACCTTGCTATGAGGTACCCAGAGGAGGTCGGCATAGGCCGACATCCCTCGGACCAATCCCCTGGGGTGAGACCTGCGGTTTGTCAAATTCGCTTTTGCGGTCTGAATTCCCCACATAATGAGTACAAAGACCCGCAAAACCCGGTTGACAAACCGCCGGACAGACAGGTTACCAATGACCGAGCAACGCCTTCTCATCGCTCAAGTGGCCTGCACAACCTGAGGACATCCTGAAGCAACACTAACAGGAACACCGGACATCCAGGCCAGTA
This sequence comes from Thermoflexus sp., assembly GCA_028276215.1. GTDB lineage: Bacteria > Chloroflexota > Anaerolineae > B4-G1 > DUEL01 > SpSt-77. The sequence continues at coordinate 4,523 of JAPYWT010000212.1, forward strand.
CGCTTGCCTTCCGGCCCGGTAAGCAGCGCTTCCCCAGGCGGACGCGAGGGTAGTGTATCGCGACCCGGGGAAGCCATAGCGCCATGGTGAGCGCTACTGGCCCGTGTATTCCCTTTGCCAGTAGTATTGGAGGGGCGGTTGCGCCGCCATAGGCGCGACCGCCCCTTTTTATTTCCATACCCTGAGACCAGGAGGAAGACCATGCCTGAAAGAAATTGGGTGACCATTCGTGAGGCTTCGGAACTGACCGGGCGCTCCCGGGCCGCAATTGCAACCATGGTCCAGCGCCGCCAGATTCGGGCGGAGAAGTCCGGCGAAACCTGGCTGATCTACCTGCCCGCCCTGATGGACTATCTGGAGTATGCGGAACAGGTTCGCGCCGCCGGAAACCCCAATGTCGCCAGGAAGATGGGCGGGCCCTTCATCTTCCTGGGCCACGGCAGGAAGGTGAAGTACAACCGCCGAATGCAATACGATGCCAGCTGGTGGGAGCACCTGGAGGAGGAGCAATGGCAGACCAACGGAGAATAAAAGGTGCGCCCCGCCGGGGGAGCGGCGGGGCGGGGACGGGAAGCACCAATGGGTATACCGGGCGCTTCGCCCTTATTATACCCCCTTCGCCCCTGCCGCGCAAGTCCCG
>JAPYWT010000213.1 GCA_028276215.1 Thermoflexus sp.
CGCAGATTTTCACCGGATTGCCCATTGGTTCCTCCTGCCAGGGTTGGATATGAACCACGAAGGACACAAAGGTGGCCGGAATTCGCCACGAATTTCACGAACTGGCACGAGTTTCTTTAAATTCGTGCAAATTCGTGCAATTCGTGGCAAAAAGACCAACTGCATCTCGTAATAGGGCGCAGGTCTGCTGATGGCTGTGGGAATTGTAAGGCAGATGAGAGAGTTTGTCAAACGCTCTCCACTATGTAGGACAACTGCTCGCAGTTGTCCTACAACTGTGTTCCAACCCCTTTGACAACCCGATCATTCCCGCTATAATTTCCCACGGAGGCGGCCATAGCCGGTCAAAGAGGACGGATTGCATTGCATCCTGAGCCTCAGATGGCCCCTGCGCTCTCCGCAGCCAGGATTCCCGATGCCCCTCGTCTCCGTTGGCCGGGAACGGGCTGAGGGGGTGGTGACCGAACGCTACACCTACGACCCCCTGCGCCGTCTGACCGGCGTGACCGACAGCGAGGGTTTCCAGGCGGTCTACGAATACGATGCCTCCGGCAACCGCACCCGCTGGTGGGCCAACGACGACCCGCCTCTTCTACGACGGCCTGGGCCGCCGGCTGGTGAAGGAATACGACCCCAAAACCGGCGCGGGCGGGGTGAAGCGGACGGAATATGTTCTAGACAATCTGGACCCGGTGGCGGAATACTTCATCTGGAACGGTCAGCGGGAGGAATTCTACCGGGGTGGGGTGGAGGCGTTCAGCCCGACGCCGATGCTGCTGGCGCTGCAGCACTTCCCGGCGGGGGCGGAGGGCCAGGCCTACTGGGTTCACCTGGACGGGCGGGGCAGTATCGCGGGCATCACCAAGCACCAGGGCCAGAGCACGCACAACTACCGCTACGATGCCTACGGCCAGGTCCTGCCGGCCCAGGGCAACTGGACGGATCCACACAACCATTACACCTTCCTGGGGAAAGAGTGGGATGAGCATCTGGGCCTGTATGAATTTGGCTTCCGCCTCTACGACCCGTGGGCGGGGGTGTGGCTCACGCGGGAGCCGTTGCCGGGGGATGTTTGGGAGCCCCGCACGTGGCATCGGTACCAGTATGCTTATGCCAGCCCCATCAGTTACTATGACCCGTATGGGATGCAGGTGCCAAATGGAAATGTTCTCATCACATTTCGGAACTTGCCTGTGGAGACCCTTTTGAGATACCAGCAAGATCAAGGCCCTACCAATTATTGCGCTTCTTACGCGATTTCTACAGCACTCAACTTACTCTTTGGTCTGAACACAACAGGTAGAGATGTTGTAGAAGCAATCCGGGCCCAGCAGTATTTCCTATTTGGATTCCCGGCCTTTGATGATAGTCTGGCTTCCCTATTCCCACCCCAGCGATGGCCTTTTTATTCCTGGCTTCCCGATGGCGGTGCTGTTACCCCTGTCCAGCAGATGCGAGTCGTGAATGAAATTGGTCTGCGGATATTAGCAGAGCACGGAGTTCCTTATTGGGAGGAAATCGGAGGTTATCAAGTATTTCGTCCGCCCATCCAGGCAGAAGCCCAATTGCTTTCGGTTGATGAATTGATCCAAACTCTCCAGAACCCTAATCAAGTAGTCATCTTCACCCACGGTACCAATCCCAGGAGCCCATTTGAGGGCCATGCTTTGACGCTTGTAGCTTATCGGCAGATTGGAGAGAAAGAAGAGTTTGGATTCCTGAACTCAGGGTGGGAAAGGCGTGAGAATAGTTTAACGTGGAAATCCAGGACAGAGCTTGAGCGTTATATTAACGAGTATCCAACATTCTTTATCAGACCCCATTTTGTAGTAATTACAAGACTGGAGGGCCAAGCAGGACCTTGATACCAGAAATTTGTTGGGTGAATAAGGCGGTCTAAGGAGGTACTTGTGTTTTCAGCCCGGTTTCGTGTTATTTTTTGTGTAATAGGGATCATTTGCGTTGGTTGCCTTTTCTTATTTTGGAGATGGGGATTTTTCGGGGTCTGGGAAAATACAACCCCCTTCCCTGCGGGTCTCCCGTTGCGAGAGATCGTTTTTGCACTGGATCCCCCTTATCTTGCTTCTTCCCGGTTTCGAACCCTGGGATTTGTTCACCCTGATGGCACAGGGAGAGTGGAATACCGGTTCGCTCTGTATGATGGGTCTCGCTCTATGTGGGGGGCGCGTCTGGTGACTTCTCAAGGGTTATTCCCGCGCTGGTCACTCCAGGGAGAATTGCTATTTTCTATGCGTGGAATTCCGCCAGTGGTTCGACTAATTACCCAAGAAGGGAAGATGTTTGGATTCCAGTGTGATGCTCCATTGGGGGGCCGCCTCAATTTTGACCCTCAAGGGAATATAATTGCGTTCTTCAATGTGTATTCCTCCATTTACCAAAATTATCAAGGGTATCAGATGCCAGGCTCTGTGCTTGTTGGCCGACACGACTTAAAAAATTGCCGGATGAACGGGGTCATCCTCCTCCCGGCTCTGGAGTTTATAGATTCCATCGGCGAGAATTCATCTGGATGGCTGGTTACTGATTTTTATGATTCTGATACCAAAACCTGGCAAGTTCTGCTCTATCATCCTGAAAGAGGAACGCGAGAGGTTTTCCCAGGGCTTCATCCGTCTTTCTCCGACGATGGGGAGTGGCTGGCTTACTATCGTCCCGATGGCTATTTAGTAATCCGGCGTGTTGAAGGGGGCGAAGAACAGGTTTTGGTTGAAGTGGAGGGAGCGAAAGAGGAGTTTACGAATTGGCCGGAGAGGCTATCTATGCCGGGCTGGTCTGGAGATGGGAAGTGGTTAGTCGTCAATGACTCTTTTGGCAGAATGTACATCATTCATAGAGAGAACGGTCAGAAGAAGTATATAGGGCCCGGTTGGGCACCAGATTGGCGGTAACAAGGATTGGGATGAGCATCTGGGCCTGTATGAATTTGGCTTCCGCTGCCAGGCCAAATGGAGGGGTATTTATGATTCGGATAGTTAAACTTATACGAATCATAGCGGATTAGACCCTGATTTCCCCCACCCTTTCTGCACAGGTTGACAAATACTGGCCTTCGTCTTACAATACAGACAATGAAGTAAGAAACAGGAGGGCGCTATGATTCAGACCCGTCTTTCATCCAAGGGGCAGGTGGTGATCCCGAAACCGATACGGGACGCGCTGGGGCTTCAGGCCGGCACTCCGTTCCGGGTGCGACTGCAGGAACAGGCCATTGTCCTGGAGCCGGTGCGGACTTCTCCGATAGACACGCTGTACGGAAAATACTCTGGTACCGATTTGCTGACCGAGTTGGAAACAGAACACCAGCGGGAGATTCGGAATGAGACCCCGGTTCGTCCTTGACGCATGGGCAATATTGGCGTTTCTGCAGGGGGAAGAGCCTGCGGCCTCCCGGGTCCGGCAATTGCTGAGGGGCGCGGAGGAAAAGAGAGTTGACCTGTTCGTCTCGGTAGTGAATCTCGGTGAGGTGGTCTACCGTGTGGGGCGAGCACGGGGTGAGCAAGAAGCATGGGCGTTGCTGGACGAAATCCGGCGCTTGCCTCTGGTGATTGCCCCCGCCACAGACGATCGGGTATTTGCCGCAGCCCGGTTGAAAATGAGGTATGCCATCTCGTATGCAGATGCCTTTGCTGCTGCACTGGCTCAGGAGTTGGGAGCGACACTGGTCACCGGCGATCCTGAACTGGAGTCCCTCCGGGGAGAAATCCCGCTGGAGAAACTGGAGCGGGTACCCAGATGACCAACCTGACCCTGCAGGACGCCCTGGAGAAGTTCCTGGACGAGGTCGCGGCCAGCCGGAGCCCGAACACCCATAAGGCCTATGCCCAGGCCGTTGGCCACTTCCTGGATGTGCTGAAAGAGCACGGCATCACCCCCGCCGCGCCTGTGAGCGAACTCTCGGTGGAATGGATGAGTTGGTTCATCCAGTCCCTCCACGCATTCGCTGTTGCCACAGAGCGGCTGTACATCACGGCGCTGACGGCCTTCTACGAGCATGCGGCGGCGGAGAACTGGGCACCGGTCAACCTGCCGGCCCTGCGGCGGCTGTGCCGGAGGCGGGCGCGCCGGGAGGCGGCCCGGCTCCCACCGTTCCCCCGCGCGGAAATAGAGAAGATACTGGAGACCGTCGCGCAGGCCGCCACCCCCCCACCCCACGATGAGCGGGAGCATCTGCGGATTTTGCGAGACCGTGCTCTACTTTATGTGCTGGCGGATACCGGCCTGCGAGTCTCCGAAGCCTGCGGGCTGACCCGTGGGCATCTGGACTGGACCGAAGCGCGGGCGCGCGTGCTGGGGAAGGGAAACCGGGAGGCGATTGTGCGCTTCTCCGAGCGGAGCCTGCGCTACCTGCGGGCCTATCTGGATGCCCGGGCGGAACTGGACGGCCAGCAAGGGCGTCCGCTCAGTGGGCTTCCCCTCTTTGCCCGCCACGACAAGGCGGCCGGGGGGCGCGTGTTGCCCCTATCCCCCCGATCGGCGGAGAAAATTGTGGAAGAGTGGACGGTGGCGGCACTGGGAGAACGGGCGCGGGGCACCATCACCCCCCACACATTCCGCCACTATTTCGTGACCGTGGTCCTGCGGGGAAGCGGCGGGAACGTCCGGCTGGCCCAGGAACTGGCCCGCCACCGGAGCATCACCACCACCCAGCGGTACACCCACCTGAGCGACGATGAACTGGACCGGGGGTACCACCGTATCTTCAACGAACCGGACAGCGAAATGGAACAAGGGTGACACGGGCTCTACCGCTCCGCCTGTCTGTGCCCCCGCCCTGCTTGTACAAGCCTGATGACCTGCATTGCGGCATTTCGTATAGCCTGATTCTACTCTCAAAACACTGCGGTCAACCCCTCCTGTCTGCGTCCCTACCCTGCTTGTACAGGCTTGATGACCTGCGTCGCGGCGTTTCGTATAGCCTGATTATGTTTTCAAAACACTGTGGCCAAATCGTGAGAGATTCGGGCTAATGACTATACGAAAACACCTGGCGCAAAGATAGCCCGCGCGTAACCACCTGCGTACCGACGAAAGTCGCCCGCCACAGGCCTTCGGCACTGCGTGCCCAGGGAGGCGGATTTCCCATCAGCGCACAGCGGCAAGCCGGCTGAGCAGGTAGTGACGCCCGTGCAAAGATAGC
>JAPYWT010000214.1 GCA_028276215.1 Thermoflexus sp.
ACGATTTTGGTGGGAAGCACGTCTTTCCTCCTGTGTTCGTAACTGTTCGGCCTCACCCCACCCCCGGCGGCTGCGCCGCCGGGGGAGGGGTGAGGTCTACGGCCTCCAGTTCCGCATCACCAGCGGCAGGTAGACCCAATACCGCCGCGCGGTGGTGAAGGTCGCCTGGGCGGACCCACTCCCGGCGTTATCGGAGACGAAGCGGGCCGTGTTGACGACGGTGCGGTTGTAGAGGTCGGGGTCAATGCCCACTGTGGCCGTGAAGACCAGGGTGACCTCCGCCCCGCCTGCCAGGTTGCCCGTCCAGGTGAGGATGCCGCTCTCATAGACGGCGCCGCTCTGCTGGACCCACCCGCCGAAGGTCACCTCCGCCGGCAGCACATCCGTCAGCACGACGCCGACGGCCTCGCTGGGCCCGCTGTTGGCAAGAGTGACGGTGTAGGTCACCACACCGCCGGGCGGGACGTCGGCCTGCGGCGAGACCGACTTGGCGATGCTCAGGCTGGGAGCCCCGATGACGGTGAAGGTGGCCGACGCCTGGCCGCTCCCGGCGTTGTCGGAGGCGAAGCGGGCCGTGTTGGTCACCGCCTGCCCGTAGAGCCCGTAGTCCACGTTCAGCGTGGCCGTGAAGACCAGGGTGACCTGACCGTTCCCCGCCACCGTGCCCGTCCAGGTGATTGTCCCTTCGGCCTCCTCGGCGCCTTCCGGGCGCTCCGTCCAGCCGCCGAACGTCACAGCGGTAGGAAGCGTATCGGTGAATACCAGGGGGACATCCGTCGCGTTGGGGTTGGAGAGGGTCACTGTGTAGGTCACCACGCTGCCCAGCGGCACGTCCGACACCGGCTCCACCCTCTTGTTCATCCGCAGATTGTACATCAGCACGAGCAGATCATCCGGCCGGTCCGGGTGCATCCGGTAGTTGCGGACCCGCAGGCGGGGGCCGTCGTAGTCCTCGGAGACCAGGCCCGCCACGATGACCCGGTCCAGCGGCTGGATGCCCTCCCAGGTGCCGTTGTAGCCGTCCAGGAAGGCCCGCACCGGCCCGCTCCCGTCGTCCACCCAGAGGGCGCTCCGGTCCGCCGAGACGGCCGTCACCGTACCGCTGACCACCGCCAGCCACCCCTCGTAGGCCTCCAGCGTCGCGCTGACCGTCCGCAGGGGCAGCGGGACGCTCCCGGTCACCGACAGGGTCGGGCTGGGGACGCAGGTGGGGGTCAGCACCTGCACCTGCTCGCTCTCAAAGAACTGGATTTCCGTATCCCCCTGGTAGACGTCCACCGTCCCCACCACCCGGACGCAGTCGCCCCGGACGGGCATCGCCTCCACCGCCGCCGACGCCGTCCCCGCCGGCGCAAAGACAGTGATGCCGCCCGTGTCGTCCTGGACGTGCAGGACGTCAAAGAACTCCCCGTAGGACGCGGTGACGAACCCCTCCACCCAGACCAGTTTGTGCAGGTTGACCGGCGTATCGTCCTCCTCCGGGTCGTAGCGGGCCTGGGCAATCGTCTTCTTCTGCAGGGGCTCGCCCAGGAGCCACATCACCACTTCCAGGTTGAAGAGTTCGTTCTGGCGGCCGTCCCCCGCCGCGTAGGCGAAGATGTTGAAGGGGTCGTTGGCGTCGCCGTAGAAGAAGAGCCGCCCCGCCGGGCCGGGGAGGTCGTACCCTGCCGCTGCCGGGACCCGTTCTGTGGCCCCATAGATGTACGCGTCGCCCTCGCCGTCTTCGTCAGAGTTGTGGGTCCGGTTCGGGTAGCCGTAGGTGCCGCTGCCGCTATCCAGGTCGCCGATGACGAAGAGGTGCCCGTTCGCCCCCAGGTCCTCCGCCGTCAGCGCCTGCCGGTTCCGGTCCACCAGCGACGCCACGGACCAGGACTGAATCCGCAGGACGTTCATCCCCACGCCCGTGGTCGGGCTGACCGGGAAGATGTGCCACTGGATGCCCCACGGGTAGCCGTTGTTGTCGTTCCCGTCCAGGACCTCGTCGTCGTTGAAGCGGACGGGGACGGTCACGCCCGCGCGGGCCTCTATGGCCGCAATCAGGCCGTTCATCCGGTCGGCGACGCTGTAGGCCCACCAGACCTTGCCGGTGTAGTCGGACATCCCGTTCAGCCAGAGGTTGCCCCCGGCGGCGACGAAGTCGGCAATGGCCTGGGTTTCGGTCACGGTGAGGGGGTTGGGGCCGTAGGCGTTGAGGATGAGGAGTTTGACCACCTCGGTGTTCAGGTCGGTCGCGGTCAGTTCGTCCAGGTTGAAGAGGACATTGTAGCCGTGGGCGACCAGGTCGTTCACGAAGGCGCGGCTCCCGCGCGGGTCCACGCCGATGTTGTTGTGCCCGGCGTCTATCAGGACCAGGGGCACCTTCTCATCGGTGACCGTCAGGGAGAGGGAGCGGGCGTTGTCGTCGGGGTTATCGGCTGCAGGAGCGCCGACGAGCGCGGCGGTGACGGTGAGGGGCCCGGCCGCGCCGGCCTGGTAGGTGACCTGCGCGTAGGCGTCCGGGCAGGGGCCGCGGGAGCAGGCCGGGACGGTGATGGGGATTTCGCCGATGGGGGTGCCGTTGGCGGTGAAGGTGACGGTGACGGTACGGGTTTCGGGGCCCCGGTTGGTCACCCGCGCGGTGAACAGGCTGGGGTTGTGGATGGTGGGGATGGCGGGCTGAACGGTCAGGTCGGTGATGCGCAGGTCCTCGTCGCCCAGAGTCCAGACCGGCGAGGCGACGAGGCGGTCGCCGTCGGCCTGGGTGGCCTGGACGAAGTAGTAATGGACGCCGGGGGAGATGTCCAGGGAGAAGGTCCAGGTGTAGGATGCGGCGCCCGGCCGGGTGTACGTCACCACCCGGCCCTGCGCGGTGACCAGTTCCACCCGCGCCGTCGGTTCGCCGTCGGGGTCGTCGCCGTGGACCTCAAAGAGAATCTCGCCGGTGTTGGGAATCTCGCTCCCCATCCAGTAGCCGTTGGCCCTGAAGTAGAGGGCGGCGTTTTTGTCTTCGGTGGCGAAGGTACGGCGGGCGCGCAGGGCATCCAACAGGTCCCGTTTGGTCAGGGCCGGCATCACCACCCCGGTCCGGTGGTCGGTGATGGTCCCCCAATCGGGGGTGTGGTTGTCGGAGTTGTTGGTCGCGCCCACCTTCCAGCCGTAGTCCAGGGAGCGGACCCACTCGTCCCAGGAGAAGACGTACGAGGCGCCCCAGCCGTTGCCCACCTCCTCCAGTTCGGCCAGGTCCTCCACTTCGGGGTGGTAGGCCCAGTCGTTGAAGTTGATCCAGCCGGGATGGTTGAACTGCATCACGACGCCCGCGTCGTCCACGGCCTGGGTGCCGGTGACCGCCAGCCAGCGGTAGAAGCCCTCCACGGTGATGCCCGGCTCCAGGTTGGGGGTGTAGTCGCAGTAATTGCAGCCCGCCACTTGGCTGCGGGTGGCGTGGCGGACGGTGTTGTAGACGTTGATGTGGCCCTCGGCGCCCTGGGTGTACTCAAATCCCCGCAGGGCGACGAAGGCACCGTCCCGGGTGAAGGCGTTGGCCCGGGTCAGCGTGTCGGCCCATTCAGCGTCGTCTATGGCGTAGGAGTGGTCGGTGACGGCCAGGAAGTCCAGCCCGGCGGCGACGGCGCGGGTGAAGGCGTCATAGGGGGTGAGGGAGCCGTCGGAGTAGGACGTGTGGTTGTGCAGGTCGCCGTGGTAGACGTGCATCGGCGGCTCCGCCTGGGTGGTGAAGGCCCAGGTCCGGTCCGCCTCAGCGACGGGGTTCCCGGCCCAGTCGGTCAGGCCCGTGCCGATGGTGAGGGTGTAGCGGGCGGTGGGCAGGAGCAGGCCGCGCGGGTTGAGGGTGACCCGGTAGGCCGCCGGGTCGCAGGTCACGTTCTCCCAGGGGACCGCGCCGTAGGGGCCGGTGAGGGTGAAATTGGCCGCCGCGACAGTATCGGGCTTCAGTTCCTCGCTGAAGGTGATGACGATGTCCGCGTTCAGGGGGACGTCCGTCGCCTCCTGCGCCGGGGTCCGGCCGACGACGGTCGGCGGGACGGTGTCCAGCGGGCCGGTGGTGAAGGTCCAGGTGTAGGGGACCAGGGGGTTACCGACCCGGTCGCGGATGTCGGCGGTGAGGGTGGCGGTATGGAGCGCGTTCGGCGCCAGCGGCCCCTCCGGGGTGAAGGTGGCCTGGGAGGTGGCGGGGTCGTAGGCGACGGTGCCTGTCACCGGCCCGGACGGGCCCTGGACCCGGAAGGACGCGGTGGTGACGGTGGTGGGGCTGACGGGCTCGCTGAAGGTCGCGCGGATGGGCCGGTGGGGGTTGACGGACGTCGCGCCGGATAGCGGGTCGGTGGCGGTGACGGTGGGCGGGGTGAGGTCCAGGGGCCGGATGTCGTCGGGGGAGGCCAGCCAGACCCGGTATTCGGACGCGTAGTAGGGCAACAGCACCCCGCGGACGTACTCGTATCGCTGGCCGACGCTCAGGTCGGGAACGTAGACGTCGCTGGAGCCCCGGAAGATGGCCCCGGTGCCGCCCGACCCGTCCACGAAGAGGGCGGAGTACGTGCCGATAGAGGTGATGGTGATGTTGCGGTATTCCACGATGGTGCCCTCGTAGGGCTCCGCCAGGGCCGGATTGTTGTAGGGCACCGCGGCGGCCGCGATGACGGTGGGCGTGCAGACGTTGGGGCCCTCCCCCATTTGCCGGACGCGGGTGGGGTAGGAGAACTCGGTCATCCCCTGGTACTCGGTGATGGCGCCGGTGACCTGGACCAGGGTGCCCTGGGCAGGTTTGGCGCCGCTGGAGCCCACGTAGACGTAGACGCCGTGCCAGGGGCCGGTGTCCTCGTTGATGACGTAGCCGCGCTTGTAGACCGCGCAGACGGTGCCCGACGTGGTCACCACCTGCCCGGCGACGGGGGAGGGATAGGTGTTGCCGCTGCCGGGGTTGGTGGTGTACTGAATCTGGTAGATGGTGTGGGTGTCGCCGGGGGCCGAGGCGGCCGGCCCGGCGGCGGGGGAGCGCGCGCCCTCTTCCTCCGGGGCCGCCAGGGCGGAGAGGGCAAAGAGCAGGCCCAGGGCCAGGGAGAGGGCCAGAAGGGCCTCACCCCTCCCCTGGGCCTCACCCCGCCCCCCGCGGGGGGGGCCCCCCCCCCCCCCCCCCGCCGCGCCCCCCGGC
>JAPYWT010000215.1 GCA_028276215.1 Thermoflexus sp.
GGTCCGGCCTCTCTCTGGAGGTCCGCCTGGACCCCGACCTGCCCCCCGTTCTGGCGGACGTGGACGGGATGCGGCGGGTGGTCGCCAATCTGGTCCACAACGCCATCCAGTTCACCCCGTCCGGTGGGGTGACCGTGCGGGCCGAACGGGTGGAGGACGAGGTGGTTATCTCGGTGCGGGATACCGGGTTGGGGATTGCCCCGGAGGACCTGTCCCGCATCTTTGAGCGGTTCTACAAGCCCCGGGGGAGCCGGTCGGGCGGCGCGGGGCTGGGCCTGGCCATCGCCAGGCACATCGTCCTGGCCCACGGCGGGCGCATCTGGGCGGAGAGCACAGAGGGACAGGGGAGCACGTTCTACGTGGCCCTGCCGGTGGGGGAGTAGAACGCAGCGCAGGCCATCAGGCCTGCGTTACGCCAACCTATACCACCCGCCCGTCCCGCAGGCGAATCGTCCGGTCTGCGGCCTGGGCAACGGCCTCGTTGTGGGTCGCCACGAGAACTGTCACCCCCCGCTCCCGGTTCAGTTGCCGCAGCAGGGCGACAATCTCGGCACCGGCCCGGCTGTCCAGGTTCCCCGTGGGCTCGTCGGCCAGGATGACTTTCGGGGTGTTGATGAGGGCCCGGGCGATGGCGACGCGCTGCTGTTCCCCGCCGGAGAGTTGCCCCGGCAGGTGATGGAGCCGGTCCCCCAGGCCCACCGCCTCCAGTAACTCCTGTGCCCGCTCCTCCAGGCGGAACTTCAGCCCGCGCCGGTAGGGGATCAGGGGGAGCATCACATTCTCCAGCGCGGTCAGCGTGGGCACCAGGTGGAACATCTGGAAGACGAAGCCGATGTGCTCTCGTCGGAAGTCCGCCAGCGCATTGCCCCGCAGGGTGCCCACGTCCACCCCGTCCACCACCACCCGCCCGGAGGTGGGCCGGTCCAGCGTGCCGATGAGGTTGAGCAGGGTAGACTTGCCGCTGCCGGAGGGTCCGGTAATGGCGACAAACTCCCCGGCCCCGATTTCCAGCGTCACCCCGTCCAGCGCCCGCACCGGCGCGCCGTCGGTGTAGATTTTGGTCAGATTCTCCGTCACAATCATCGCGCCTCCGAAATGCCGCCGATGGCGTGAAACGTGGTTCGTGAAACGTGAAGCGTGAAACGTGAAACGTGAAGCGTGAAACGTGAAACGTGAGTCGTGCGCCGTATTTCGTGTTTCGTGTCCCACGATCTCTGTCCCCTGCCCCCCTGCTCCCTCGCTCCTCTGCTCCCCTGCCCCTCTGCTCCCCCGCTCCTCTGCCCCTCTGCTCCCCCGCTCCCCTGCTCCTCCGCCCCCCTGCTCCCTGCGACCTGCTCCCTGCTCCCTGTCATTCTCCCCTCACCGCCTCCGCTGGCGCCACCGCCGCCGCCACCCGCGCCGGATAGGCCGCCGCCAGCACTCCTACCAGCGTCGGCACCCCCAGCCCGGCCAGCACCGCCCACAGCAGCCCTATCCCCACACTCCGGTACAGCCCCAGATAGACCGCCAGCCCCAGCGCCGTCCCCGCCAGGCCGCCCAACAGCCCCAGCATCGCCCCCTCCAGCAGAAACAGCCGCGCCACCGCCCCCGTCCGCCAGCCCAGCGCCTTCAGCACCCCAATCTCCCGCCGCCGCTCCAAAGTTTCCAGGATCATTACATCGGTCATAGCGAGGGCCGCCACGATAAAGACCACCATCACCATCCCGTAGTGATACCCCTCTATCCGCAACAACAGGTACTCTCCCAGCAAGGTGCCGCTCAGATAGCCGCGCATCCCCAGGGTAGCTGTCCCAAACAGGGTGAGCAGCCCAGCCGAGGCGGCCATCGTCAACAATGTCAGGCTCACCTGCGTTCGGCGGCGCCACAATCCGCGTAAAACGTGGATACCCAAACATGGCAGACTGACGGTCAGCGCGCCACTGCTTACCCCATTCCTTTGCAGGATGACCACCGGTGGTGTGTGCGCAGCCCAGATGGCCGGCATCACCGCTCCTATTAAACACAACCCCAGCCCCAGTGGCAGGATCAACACAGCATTCGCCAGCGGTAACTGCCACCCTGTTATGGCAGCGATTCCTATCGCCAGCGATAGCCCTATCACGCCCGCGGCCAGCCCAACGATAGCGGCCTCACTCATTAAAGTATAGAAAACCGTAAGCGAACGCCAACCCAGCGCCTTTTGCAAAGCCACCTCCCGCCGGCGCCCCATAGCGCTTACAAGGGTGGTGTTCAGGATATAAAGGCCACAAGAGACCAGCATCACTCCGAAAAGCACTACGTTGGCTCGTTTGACCTCGCGGGTAATCTTCAAATTTACTCCTTTCTGAATCCACTGCTCCTCCACATAACCTAAGCCGGGGATGTACACCAGCACTTGTTGTGGGGAAGAACCGACCACTACATCTACCTCCAGACCGGTGCGGGCGACTATCTCGCCAGCAATGGCCTCTATCCTGGCCTGCGCCTCGGGACTGTAACGGTCAATGCCCCCAACTCGTATCCGGATTGCGCTGATGGGGTCTATCGGGTTAAAGAGCTTGGCCGCTTCCAGAGTCGTCAAAAGCAATGGCGGATGCTGGATATAGCCCTCCGGGTTTAACGTAGGGTGGATAACAATTGCCGGGTCCACAGGGCGGCTTTCTTCGTCGTACTGAAGGGTGACCAGAGGAGGATAATAAGTCTCCAGCGGAACATAAACCGGTCCCTCAACCCCTGGAAGCGCTCCTATGTCAACACTCCCGACAACCTCTCCGATAATTTGTACCCATTCCCCCTCTTGTACTCCCGCCAGTTTCCGGGTCACAAGATTCCGAAAACGGATTTCCGGCGGAGAGAGTTCTGCGCCCTCTGGTGCGGAAACCCATCCCTGGGGTTGTACTTTGAGCGCGAGGCTCTGAGCTGCCCAGGATGCCTCCATTACTTCATACCGAGGCAATACTGACAGAGCCATGTCAGCAGCAGGCACAATTGTACCCCCCGGATAGGATTCGGTCCACGGTTGCAGGATCAGAATCTGCCCCCTTCCTACCTCGTGAAAAATCTCTTCTCCTGATAGGTTCGCGTTAAAGCGGCCAACCACCTCGGACGGAGAAACGGTATCCAGATACAGGGCTCCGCCCTCTTCCAGGATACTCTGAAAAGTGGCATTATCTGGCCGAAGGGGTAAACGGTATACTGATACCTCTACCCCCATCTGGGTATAACTATGGATGTTGACCAGAACAGGGATATACAGGCTGTGGATGTTTTCCCCTTTTTCCAGGTGGCCAGAGAAAATGCGGGCAGCAGTCCTTGAGGAAAAGTACGAGCCATAAATGAGGGAACGGCTGAGTCCAACCAGTGCATCTTCCTGATCAGGGTCAATAGCGGCCAGCAGGAGGGGTAACCTGTATTTGAAATAAACAGCAAATCCATCATGGTCTGCACCAATAACATATAACCGACGAGCCGATAACTCTATTGCCTCCGCTGGCGAGAGAGGGAAAGAATCCAATGGAAGGTAATGGTACTCATGGAAGGTAATCTTGTGCTGTCTCAGACCGTCATTGACGTTTAGCGTGGTATCCACCCGATAGAAGCCAGGCTGGGTCAGATGGGGAAGTTGACCTTCACGTCCGGAGGTTATGACAACCAATCCCAACCATGAGAGCATCGCAATAGGGGCAGCCACCTCTACACCAGGGATGCTCCGGATGGCCTCATATTGGTCAAACGTGATGCCTCCCGCGATACCGCTGAGGTGGTTTGCCTGCACTAGATCATATTTCTTCTCTGTGTCTGACCGGCTACCCGGGGGGCGGACAAGAATGTCGTAAGTTGTCCTCCAGTAGTGAGCCAGTTCTTCATCTACAGTGACGTGGACCGTTTCAGCAGCAGAAAGCAAGAGCCCAAACGCACCGCTTGTTGCCAGTACACCGAAGAGCATCAACAACGAACGGATGCCCCGTTGAATTAGAGAGCGATAACCGAAAGGAAGCATAACGACTCCTCAGGAAAAATGTCAGGTGGAGAGAGCAGGCTGTAGAACTCTACTCTATCACCTGGCCCCTCGACCTGTCCTTTCGTGCAATTGGAGAAGTCACTTTCGCGAATTAATATATATGGGGATGCAACGGCGTTTATCCCCCATATGTAGGGGGTTGGCGCTTGGCAATCAGATACGAGTTTCTTATCTCGCCCGCATCTCACCGCTAAATGTGGGGGCAATTACGTCCTGTACCCCTATGTATGGGTAGAACAAACGTTTCCCCAAAAAGAGGGTCGACAGTTTCCCCTCAGGGTCATTGCGAGGGCGCGAAGCGCCCGAAATAATCTCCAAAATGGCCTTTGGAGATTGCTTCACCCCCTTCAGGCTGGCAATGACATCTCGGAGAAGGAAGTTTTGCAGGTGCTCAGCAAAGGGTCAGGGGGCTATTTCTACCACCAGCGACACTGAACCCACTCACATGGAGATGGACAGCGTGGACAGGCAGCAGGATAGGGTTCGTAGCGGCAAATTTCATAATATCCCGTGTATCCGTTCCAATAGCAGGGTATGTTAGTTCGCCGGCAGGAAAAGTAGTCACAATATCCCTCGGGCTCTGGAGGGCCCGCCTTTACCGATAAGAGACTGATCCCCGCCAGCACCGCCGCCACCACCAACATCCCTACCAGAACCCGCATCAGCCATTTCCCGTTCATCGTTCACCTCCCTACAATTTTTGCAAAATCGGATCGCTTTGAACAGGCCAACTGGCCCTTATCCTATTCTTCCTACTCCCTACTTCCTACTCCCTACTCCTCCCACCCCTTTTCACTTCCCACCCCTCACCAGCGCCTCCATTTGCTCCTGCGTGCTGGCGAAACCGGCACTGAGAATGACCCCCTCCTCCCCAACCCCGTAGAAGAATGGCACTCCCGGCACCCGATAGGCCGCCAGCACCTCCCCGTTCCCCTCCACCACCGGGAAAGCCAGCCCATACTCCTCCGCCACCCCGTGTCAAGTCCCTATACAATCATACGCTCAGCGCCGGAAAGTATCACACCCCACTCCTCCGCTCCCCGTCTCCCCAGCGGCCCCCCCCCCCCGCCCCCCGGGGGCCCCCCCCCCCCCCCCCCCCGCCACCCCCCCCCCCCCGGGCCCCCGGGAG
>JAPYWT010000216.1 GCA_028276215.1 Thermoflexus sp.
GCGCCACCATCTACGTCCCGGCCCACGCCTCGCCGGTGAAGCAGGCCCAGATTGCCGCCTACGGCGCCCAACTGGTCCCCGTGCCCGGCCCCCGCAGCCAGGCCGCCCGGGCCGTGCTGGAGGCCGCCGCCTCGGGCGCCGTCTACGCCAGCCACGTCTATCATCCCCTCATCCACGCCGGGATGAAGACCGCTGCCTATGAAATCTGGGAGCAACTGGGGGGCCGTCTGCCCGACGCGGTCGTCCTGCCGGTGGGGCACGGGAGTTTGCTGCTGGGGCTGGCCCAGGGGTTCGCCGAACTGGGGGGACGGATGCCCCGTCTCTTCGGGGTCCAGGCGGCGGCCTGCGCGCCGCTGGCCGCCGCCTGGGAATCCGGCGCCGCCGACCCTCTCCCCGTCCCGGAGGGGGAGACGGTGGCCGAAGGGGTGCGCATCGCCGCGCCGGTGCGCGGGCGGGCAATTCTGGAGGCCGTCCGCAGAAGCGGCGGGGCCGTCCTGGCCGTCTCCGATGCGGAGGCCCTGGCAGCCCGGGAACGCCTGGCCCATCAGGGCTTCTTCGTGGAACCGACCTCCGCCCTGGCCGTCGCCGCGCTGGACCCCCTCCGGCCCCGCCTGGAGGGGACGGTGGTGGTCATCCAGACCGGCAGCGGGTTCAAGTCCATCCGGTGATTTTTACGGCACCAGCACAATCTTGCCGAACTGCTCGCCCCGCTCCATCAGTTCAAAGGCCCGCTTCCCCTCCGCCAGCGGCATCACCCGGTCCACCACCGGCTTCAACTTCCCGGCCCAGATGAGGGCCATCACGTCCCGGAAGTCCTGGTGGCTGCCCATCGTGGAGCCGATGATGCTGATCTGCTTGCCGAAAATGAAGCGGATGTCTATCTGGGCCTCCGGGCCGGAGGTGTTGCCGACGATGACGATGCGGCCGCCCCGGGCCACCACCCGCATGCTCTGGGCCAGCGTCGCCCGCCCCACGTTGTCCACCACCACATCCACCCCCCGCCGGTCCGTCAGTTTGTAGAGGGTTTTGGGCCAGTCGGGGTCTTCCCGGTAGTTGAGGACCACGTCTGCCCCCAGTTCCTTCGCCCGGGCCATTTTCTCCTCGCTGGAGGTGAGGGCATAGACGGTGGCGCCGGCCAGTTTGGCAATCTGAATGGCCATAGAGTTGACCCCGCCGCCGGCGCCGATAATCAGCACGGACTCGCCCGCGCGCAGGCGGGCCCGGTGGATGAGCATCCGCCAGGCCGTCAGGGAGACCAGCAGCGGTGCGGCCGCCTGGGGGAAGTCCCACCCCTCCGGCATCGCCATCAGGTTGCCCGCCGGGACGGCCACGTACTCCGCCTGTCCGCCCCGGATTTGCTCCCCCAGGATGACGTACCCCGGGCTGACGGAGTCCTCCCCCCGGCGGGTGTACTCGTCCTCGGTGGTGGAGACGCCGGGGTCCACCACCACCCGTTGCCCAACCTCCCATCCGGAGACGCCCTCCCCCAGCGCGGCCACCTCCCCGGCGATGTCCGCACCGCACCAGTGGGGCATCGGCAGTTTCAGCCCCGGCCATCCCCGGCGCACCCAGATGTCCAGGTGGTTCAATGCGCACGCGCGCACCCGCACCAGTACCTGTCCCGGCCCCGGCTGCGGGTCGGGCACATCCTCGTACCGCAGGACGTCCAGTTCCCCGTGTTCGTGGAAGCAGAGCGCTTTCATTCCCGTTCCTCCGCTTGACAGATTGGGTGGTCAGCCTTATTATACGGGCGAGTTGGTAAAACGCAACATTTTCTTGACCACAAAGACACGAAGACACAAAGAATGAATGATTAAAAAATAAAAACTTCGTGTCTTTGTGTCTTCGTGGTAAAAAACCTTAACCACAAAGACACGAAGACACAAAGAATGAGTGATTAAAAAATAAAAAAAACTTCGTGTCTTTGTGTCTTCGTGGTAAAAACGACATGAAACACTGGCAGACTCTGGAACTTCCGAAAATTCTGGAACGGCTGGCGGCCCACGCCTCCTTCTCCGCCGGGGCTGAGAAGGCCCGGGCGCTGGCCCCCAGCACCGACCCGGCGGAAATCCGGGATCGGCTGGCGACCACCACCGAGGCCCGCCGGTTTCTCGCCCTCCATCCCCAGGCCGACCTGGGCGGCGCGCGGGACGTCCGCCCCGTGGTGGACGCCGCCCGGCGGGAGGCCGTCCTGGCCCCCACCGACCTGCTGGACGTCGCCCAGACCCTGGAGACGGCCCGGCGGCTCCGGCAAATCCTGACCCGGCAGGAGGCGCAGTTCCCCCGCCTGGCGGCGGTCGCGGCCCGCCTGGAACCCTGTCCCGAACTGGTGGAGGCCATCGGGCGCGTCCTGGATGAGCGGGGAGAGGTCCGGGACGACGCCTCCCCGGCCCTGGCGCGCATCCGCCGCGACCTGCGCGCCGCCCACGACCGACTCCTGGACCGCCTCCAGCGCATCATCTCCTCCCCGGAGACGGCCCCCTTCCTCCAGGAGCCCATCATCACCATGCGGGAGGGCCGCTACGTCATCCCCCTCAAGGCCGACTTCAAGGGCCGCATCCGGGGCATCGTCCACGACCGCTCCGCCTCCGGCGCCACCCTCTTTATTGAACCCCTCTCGGTGGTGGAACTGGGCAACACCTGGCGGGAACTCCAGGTGGCGGAGGAGCAGGAAATCCGGCGCATCCTGGCCGACCTCTCCGCCCGCGTCGCCGCGCGCGGCGCGGAGATTGAGGAGACGGTGGACGCGCTGGCGGACCTGGACCTGGCCTTCGCCAAAGCCCGCTACGCCGACGAACTGGACGCGGTGGAACCGGTGATGACCGACGGGAAGCCCGACCGGGACGGCGCACGCCTCCGCCTCCTGCGGGCCCGTCACCCCCTCCTGGACCCGGCCACCGTCGTCCCCATAGACGTGATCCTGGACGGGGGGACCCACGTCCTGGTCATCACCGGCCCCAACACCGGCGGCAAGACGGTCACGCTGAAGACGGTGGGGCTCCTGGCGCTCATGGCCCAGTCCGGCCTGCACATCCCCGCCGACGAGAACTCCACCCTCCCCGTCTTCGCCGCCGTCTACGCCGACATCGGCGACGAGCAGTCCATAGAACAATCCCTCTCCACCTTCTCCGCCCACCTGACCAACATCCTCTCCTTCATCCACCGGGCCGACGAGCATTCGCTGGTCCTGCTGGACGAACTGGGCGCCGGGACGGACCCGGCGGAGGGTTCGGCCCTGGCCCGGGCGCTCCTGGAGACCTTCCGGCAGCGGGGCGCGGTCACCCTGGTGGCCACCCACTACCCGGAACTGAAGGCCTACGCACAACTGACTCCGGGCGTCTGCAACGCCTGCGTGGAGTTTGACCCCGAGACCCTGCGGCCCACGTACCACCTGACCATCGGCATCCCGGGCCGTTCCAATGCGCTGGCCATCGCCCGGCGGCTGGGGCTGGACGAGGAGATTGTCCGCCGGGCGGAAGCGCTCCTCTCCCCCCAGGAGCGCCAGACGGAGCATCTGCTGGCGGACCTGCACCGGCTGCGGCTGGAGGCGGCGCGCGCCCGGGATGAGGCCTACGCCGCCCGCGCCGAGGCCCAGCGCCTGACGGAAGAACTCCGCCGCCGCTTGGCCCGCATAGACGAGGAGCGGGCAGCCATCCTGGAGGAAGCCCGGCGGGAGGCGCTGGAGGAACTGGAACGGTTGCGGGAAGAGGTGCGCGCGCTGCGCGGGCGGCTGCGCCGACTGGAACTGGCCCCCCGGGCGCCGGAAGCCCCCGCCGAATCCCC
Source organism: Thermoflexus sp. (assembly GCA_028276215.1). Classification (GTDB taxonomy): domain Bacteria; phylum Chloroflexota; class Anaerolineae; order B4-G1; family DUEL01; genus SpSt-77. The sequence goes on from JAPYWT010000216.1 coordinate 3,784, forward strand.
CGTTCAGGCCGTTGCGGAGGCGGAGGCGGCGCTGGACGCGCTGACTGCCGAAGTGACGGCGACCCTCCGCCCGCCGGAGCCCCTGCTCCCCACCGGCCCCCTCCGGCCCGGCGACACCGTCTGGGTGAAGTCCCTGCGCGCCGTCGGCCAGTTGCAAGCCCTGGAGGACGACGAGGCGGAGGTCCAGGTGGGCCCCCTGCGGGCACGAGTGCCCGTGCGGGAACTGGAGCGGCGCGCCCCGCCGCCCCCGGCGGTGGAACCGGCATCCGTCCGCTACACGCACCCCTCCGTCCCCCTCCGGCTGGACCTGCGCGGCCAGACGGTGGAGGAGGCACTGGAACAACTGGACCGATACCTGGACGCGGCGGCGCTGGCCGGCCTCCCCTGGGCCCACATCGTCCACGGCAAAGGGACCGGCGCCCTGCGCCAGGCCGTGCGGGACTTTCTCCGCCGTCACCCCCTGGTCCGTTCCTCCCGCCCCGGCGAGGACGGCGAGGGCGGGGACGGCGTGACCGTCGTGGTGCTGAGGGAGGAATGATGCCTCACCCCACCCCCGGCCCCCCTCCCCTCTCCTGAACTTCGTTCAGGAGAGGGGAGGGGGTAGCGGCGAAGCCGCTGGGGGTGGGGTGAGGCTGAACAGTTACCACAGGCGTAGCGTAGGATTTATCCTGCGCACACGATTCGTACAGAATTCATCCTGTATCGTGGCGTAGGATTCATCCCACAAAAGTGCCTGGCCCGTATTCCTCTGCGCTCTCTGCGCCTCTGCGGTGCAGAATTGCGCCAATCCATCTTCTGGAAGGCGGTATGGACTTTCATTGCACTCTCTGTCATCGGACGTACCCGCCGGACCCCCGGCGTGTCCGTTGCGAATGCGGCGGGGTGCTGGACCTGCGCGGCGCGCTTGCGCTGGACCTATCCCAAATCCGGCGGGATGACTACACCCTCTGGCGCTACCGGCACGCGCTGCCCATCCCGCCGGACGTCCCCCCGGTCACCCTGGGGGAGGGGATGACGCCACTGGTGGAGGCCCGCTGGGGGGACCTCCCCGTCCTCCTGAAATGCGAGTTCCTCAACCCCACGGGTTCCTTCAAGGACCGGGGGACGACAGTTCTGGTGACGGCGCTGGCGGCGGCGGGGGTGGACCACGTGGCGGAGGACTCGTCGGGCAACGCCGGATGCAGTCTGGCGGCGTATGCGGCCCGTGCCGGCATCCGCGCCACCATCTACGTCCCGGCCCACGCCTCGCCGGTGAAGCAGGCCCAGATTGCCGCCTACGGCGCCCAACTGGTCCCCGTGCCCGGCCCCCGCAGCCAGGCCGCCCGGGCCGTGCTGGAGGCCGC
>JAPYWT010000217.1 GCA_028276215.1 Thermoflexus sp.
CGGTGGATGGCGCGGATGGCGGTGGCGCAGAGGCGGACCAGTTCGCGGGAGCGGCGGAGGGCCTCATCCCGCGCCGCGTCGCGGGCGGAGAGGTCGGCCCGAATCTCCTCGCCGATGGCCTCCAGTCGGTCCATCTCATTCCTCCGAACGGGCCAGGCCCTTTGAAAGTGCCTGGCACGTCAGTTTATTCTCCCACCACATGGACCTGCAGCATGTTGGTGCGGCCCTCGCCGCCGAAGGGGACACCCGCCGTCAGCACCACCCGGTCCCCGTTCCCGACCAGTCCCGTCTGAAGGGCCGCCTGGATCATCCGGGCGACCATCTCATCGGTGGTGGTGAACGGCGCCACCAGCACGGGCGTCACCCCCCAGACCAGTGCCAGCCGCATCAGGGTGCGGGGGTTGGGGGTGGCGGCGATGATGGGCACCGGCGGGCGGTAGCGGGCGACCATCCGGGCCGTCGTGCCGGACATGGTGGCAGTGAGGATGGCCCGGGCGCCGACCTCGGCGGCAATCTCCACCGTCGCCCGGCTGATGGCCCCGGTGACCGACCCGCTGGGGCATTCCAGTTCGTACAGGAAACGCTCGGGGGGAAGGTGGGCCTCGGCGCTGGCACAGATGCGGGCCATCGTCCGTGCCGCCTCCACCGGGTAGGCCCCGACCGCCGTCTCTCCGGAGAGCATCACCGCGTCGGTGCCGTCCAGGACGGCGTTCGCCACGTCCGACGCCTCGGCGCGGGTGGGCGTGGGGTGCTCTATCATCGTCTGGAGCATCTGGGTGGCGGTGATGACGGGCTTGCCGGCCTGGTTGCAGGCCCGGATGATCCGTTTCTGGTGGAACGGCACCTCTTCGGCGGGGGTTTCCACCCCCAGGTCGCCGCGGGCCACCATCACCGCGTCGGCGACCTCCAGGATGGCGTCAAACGCCTCCACCGCCTCCGCTTTCTCTATTTTGACGACAATGGGCAGGTCGCCCGCGCCCCACTCCGTCAGCAGTCCCCGCAGGTCCCGCACGTCCTGCGCGGAACGGACGAAGGAGAGGGCAATCAGGTCCACGCCCTGATCCACCGCGAAGCGGGCGTCCCGGCGGTCCTTCTCCGTCAGCGCGGAGATGCGGAGCGCTGCACCGGGGAGGTTCAGGCCCTTGTGGGAGGTCAGCCGCCCGCCGACGACGACCCGGCAGCGGGCCGTTTCGCCGTCGGCCCGGACGACCCGCAGTTCCAGTTGGCCGTCGTCCAGGAGGACCCGCTGGCCCTCCCGCAGGTCGGCCAGGACCTCCGGATGGGGCACGGGCAGGCGGCCCGGCGCGAAGGGGGCGGGGGAGAGGACAACCTCCTCGCCCGCCGTCAGGACGACACCGTCGGCGGGCAGTTCCCCCAGCCGCAGTTTGGGCCCCTGCAGGTCGGCCATCAGTGCCAGGAGACGGCCCTCCTCCCGGGCCACCCGCCGCGCGGTGGCGATGGTACGGGCGTGGGTCTCCAGGTCGCCGTGGGAGAAGTTGATGCGGGCAACGTTCATTCCGGCCTGCAGGAGGCCCCGGATGACCTCCGGGTCCTGCGAGGCCGGCCCCAGGGTGCAGACCATTTTGGTGCGCATGCTGAATCCTCGGGCCGATTGAAATCGCCCTCTTTGGGCGCTTCGCGCCCCATGTCGGCCTGTGCCGACACCTATCCCTTCGTGTTCCTTCGTGTCCTTCGTGGTTTTTACTTCTTGTTCAGGCTCAGGGTGTACGGGCCGGGGTCGCCCAGGGACCGGCCGACGATGCGGTAGACGCCGGTCTGGGGGAGCGCGTAGTCGGCGATGAGGGCCGCGTAGTTCCCACCGCTATCGTCATCGGCGATCAGCATCGTGCCGTCCGGTCCGTAGAGTTCCAGATACGTGTCCATCCCGCCCGCGCCGACCATAGAGATGGTCACCTTGTCCCCCTCCGTGCCCTCAAAGGTCCAGTAGCCGTACGGGAAATCCGCCGTGAGCGTGCCGGAGAGGGTCTTGCCGTAGGCGATGGACTGAACGGTGAGCGTCACCTGCTCCAGGCTCAGCGTGTAGGGGCCGGACTCCCCCGAGTAGGACTGGGCGACGATGCGGTAGGTGCCGGTCCGGGGGAGCATGTAGCCCGCAATCAGGGCGAAACTCCCCTCGCCGCTCTCGTCATCGCTGACCAGAAGGGTATCTTCGGGACCGAAGAGTTCCAGGGAAGTATCGGCCAGTTCCCCGGACCCGACCATAGAGATGCGGACACCGTCTCCGGCCTGGCCCTCAAAGGTCCAGTTTTCCCGCTCGCCCTGGGCCAGGTTGCTCTCCACGGTCTTGCCGTAGGAGATGGTGCCGCCGCCGGGCGGTTCGCTGGTCCGGAGGGCAATTTCGTACTCGCCGTAGCCCTCGTAGGCGGAGACGCGGAGGGTGTAGCAGCCGGACCCGGTCAGGTGCAGGCCGAAGATGCGGGGGTTGAACTCGCCGCCGCTGTCGTCATCCGAGGCGATGGAGTCCCCGGCCGGGTTCAGGACTTCCAGGAAGGGGTCCCAATCCCCCCGCGCGGCCACGTCAATGGTCACGTACTCATCGCCCGGGGAGCAGTACGTCCACTCGTCCACGCCGCCGATGTTCAGCGCGGCCTCTGCAGGGACGTCCCGCTGAAGATTCCCGCGCTTCTCCGGCGTTGCCTCGTGGGGGGCGTAGAAGACGGCGCTGGCCAGGACGGCATCCACCTGCGGCCAGACCGCCTCCCACTGGTCCGCCGGGGATGCGGCCAACATCAGGGCGACGATTTCTTCGTCCGCGTAGGCGGCCAGATACCCTTTCAGGGAGACACCCATCTCCGTCCATCCCAGGGGGACGCCGACACCCTCCTGGCGGGCGAAGCGGCGAGTCTCCACCTCTCCGACCTCGGCGTCCTGCTGGGAGCGGAAGCCCTCCAGGGTGCTTTCCAGCAGGGCGGCAGCCGTCTGCTCTTCTTTCGGGGTTGTGGCGAAGACCTCCTCCGGGCGGCCGGAGAGCACAATCATCAGCGCGCCGGAGGTCCAGTCCATCGTGTCGGCGACGTCCTGAGAGGGGGAGAGGATGATGGCACCCTGCCGGAGGGCAGCGACCCACCCGGCGGGGTAGGCCAGGTCGTAGCCGCCGACGGGGTATTCCAGAGGGGTCATCCCCGGTACCAGCGCCGTCGGTGTGGGAGGGGGAGTGGGAGTGATCTCAGGTGTTGGGGAGAGGAAGGGCGCGGTCAGGTTACAGCCCAATCCGGCGGCCAGCAACAGGGCCACAAATCCGCATATCCAGAGATTCGGTCGTTTCATGGGACTCCCTTCGTAGTCTGGAGGGCGTGCCGGGCACGCCCTGGAATGGAGCGCAGGCCACCCGGCCTGTGCGCAGGCTGAGGGCCTGCGCCACGCAGGCTGACAGCCTGCGCCACGATCAGTTCCGCTGGCCCCGGATGGCGACGATGCGGGGATTTCCGGCAGTCAACAATGACTTCACTGCAAAAACTCACCGCAGAGACGCCGAGAGCGCAGAGTTCTACATTAGCATAATCTCTGCGTACTCTGCGTCTCGGCGGTGAAATGACCTTTTTGCAGGAGACTCAACAATGGTCGTTGAAGGCCGACCACTGGCCGCAGGCCCAAAGAGGCCAACTTCAGTTGGCGCAACCGCGCCTCACCGCCAGCGCGGGACGTGGGCGAACGCCCCCATCCCGGCGTAGCGGGCCTGGTCGCCCAGTTCCTCCTCAATCCGGAGCAACTGGTTGTACTTGGCGACCCGTTCGGAGCGGCAGGGCGCGCCGGTCTTGATCTGGCCGACGTTCAGCGCCACGGCCAGGTCGGCGATGGTGGCGTCTTCGGTCTCGCCGGAGCGGTGGGAGACGACCACGCCCCAGCCGGCCCGCTGGGCCATCTGGACGGCAGCGATGGTCTCGGTGAGGGTGCCAATCTGGTTGACCTTGCAGAGCAGGGCCGTGCAGGACCGCTCCCGGATGGCCCGCCGGATGCGCTCCACGTTGGTCACCAGCAGGTCATCGCCGACAATCTGGATGCGGTCGCCCAGGCGCTGCGTCATCAGCGCCCAACTCTCCCAGTCGTCCTCCGCCAGGCCGTCCTCAATGCCGATAATGGGGTACTTCTCCACCCATGCGGCGTAGAAGTCCACCATCTCGGCGCCGGTGAGGGTCCGGCCCTCTTTCTTCAGGACGTAGCGGCCGTCCTCGTAGAACTCGCTGGCGGCGGGGTCCAGGGCGATGAAAATCTGCTCGCCGGGCCGGTATCCGGCCTTCCCGATGGCCTCCAGGATGACCTCTATGGCCTCCTCGTTGGTCTTCAGGCTGGGAGCAAACCCGCCCTCGTCGCCGACGCCGGTGGAGTAGCCGCGCTTTTTGAGGACGGCCTTGAGGGCATGGTAGACCTCGCTCCCCCACCGCAGCGCCTCGGCGAACGTCGGCGCGCCGACAGGGGCAATCATGAACTCCTGCAGGTCGGGGCCATCCACCGCGTGCTTGCCGCCGTTGAGGATGTTCATTAGCGGCACCGGGAGGACGTGGGCGTAGACGCCGCCGATGTAGCGGTAGAGGGGCATACGCAGGGCGTTGGCGGCCGCGTGGGCCACCGCCAGCGAGACGCCCAGGATGGCATTGGCGCCCAGCCGCTCCTTGTTGGGGGTGCCGTCCAGTTCCAGCAGGTACGCGTCAATGCCCAACTGGTCGGTGGCATCCCAGCCGAAGAGTTCGTCGGCGATCAGTTCATTGACGTTCTGGACGGCTTTGAGGACTCCCTTGCCGCCGTACCGCTCGGGGTCCTCGTCCCGCAGTTCCAGCGCCTCGTGGGCACCGGTGGAGGCTCCGGAGGGGACGGCGGCCCGCCCCCAGGAACCGTCCGCCAGCGCCACTTCCACCTCAATCGTGGGATTCCCCCGGGAATCCAGAATCTCCCGGGCGATGATTTCATCAATGGTCGTATCCATGGTGACATCTCCTTTCACAGGCATAGGGACTTCCCTTGTTGTAACTCCCCCAGCGGCTTCGCCGCTACCGCCAGAGGCGGCGGGGGTGGGGTGAGGAAGCCTGAATAGGTACTTCTTGTTTACAAGGTAACTATTCAGGCGCTGACTGAAGTCACCCTTCCTGGGCCTGCGGCCAACGGTCGG